>CAZVKD010000399.1:0-2355 GCA_964627675.1 uncultured Gemmatimonadaceae bacterium | reverse complement strand
CCGGTCCATGACAGCTCTCGCACTGCACATCGTGATAGGCGGAGTCCTTCACGGCATTGTACCCGGCAGCCTGGGCCACGGCGTTCCCCAGCTCGGAAACGGTATGGCAGCCGTAGCAGAATTCCTGGGCCGCGCCGGACTCCTCGAGGTCGGCCAGGGCTTTGGCGTGGGCCGTCTGCGCCCAGGCCGCCTGCTTCTCGCCATGGCAGTTGCCGCAAGTGGTGATGCCGTCGGCAACGTTGAAATACCCGAGGAAGCCGTTCAGCGAGTCCGGCGGAGGATTGAACAGTTCGCGATCGCGGAAGACGATTTTTTCGTCAATGCATCCGGCGAGAATGAAGGCCAGGCCGGCCCCAAAGATCGCCACTCGGACAGGCAGTCGAGTCAACACGGGACGCCTCTAGGCTAGGGTTCTTGGCGATAGCAACTTGGCCAGACGTTGGGTTTCTCCGCACATAAGTGCCCGTTAAGAAATCTTGAGGGACGCCGCGCCGGACGATACCCCGGGGCGCCGGCCGCGAGACCCGGAGCGTTGCGCCGCCCGGCATCCGCAAGCAGCTTGGGGGTTGGCGAATCCCATCTCCGTCCCTCAAGGAGGCCCGCATGCAGCGTCGCGCATTCATGAAAGCGGGAGTGGCTGGCGCCCTGGGCGTCGGGCTGGCTCCGTTCGGCGGCCCCGCAACACCGATCTCGTCGTTGCTCAGTCCGCGCGTGCGGGCCCCCGGCGGCCCCATTCGCCTGAGCTCCAACGAGAATCCGCTCGGCCTTTCACCCGCCGCGCGCAGCGCGATCATCGAGGCGCTCGGCGAGGCCAATCGGTATCCCGGCGGACCGCGCGGGCCCGTGATCGAGGCGCTGGCCACAAAGCACGGGGTGGGGCCCGAGCAGATCGTGCTCGGCAATGGTTCGAGCGAAGTGCTGCAAATGGCCACCCAGTGCGCCGGCGGCCGTGAAGTCATGGTCATCGTGGCTGATCCGACCTTCGAGGACGTTCCGGGCTACGCGCGGGACATCGGGCTTCGAGTGGAGAAAGTTCCGCTGCGGCCGGACTGGAGCCACGACCTCGACCGAATGCGGGACCTCGCCCGCGACGCCATCGGACCGGTCCTGGTGTACGTCTGCAACCCGAACAACCCCACGGGCACGCTCACCCGCAGCGCGGACCTCGACGCCTGGATCGCCGAAGCGCCCGAGCGCGTGCTCTTCGCGGTGGACGAGGCGTACTACGAGTTTGTCAACCATCCCTCGTACTGGTCGGCGCAGAAGTGGATCGCCAGCCGCAAGAACGTGTTCGTCGTCCGCACGTTCTCCAAGATCTACGCCATGGCCGGGCTCCGGCTGGGATACGCGATCGCGCATCCGGAGGCCGCGGCGCGGCTCAGCGCGTACGCCAGCGGCAACAACGCCAACTACCTGGCGCTGGTCGCGGCCCGAGCGTCGCTTGGCGACTCGGCCTTCGAGCGGAAGAGCCTGGAGACCAACCGGACGGGCATGCAGGTGGCGCACCGCTGCCTGGACCAATTGGGCCTCGAGTACCTGCCCAGTCACACCAACTTCCTGATGCACCGCATTCAGGGCGATCTGGCGACGTACAACCGCCGCATGCGCGAGAAGAACATCCAGGTGGGACGGGCGTTCCCCCCCATGTTGACCTACAGTCGCGTATCCATCGGGCTGCCGGAGGAGATGGAGGTCTGGGCCGAGGCGTTGCGCTCGTTCCGCCAGCAAGGCTGGGTGTGAGAACGGACCGGCGATCTGCGGTTCGCTATTAGCGATCGGCCATGCGCGGTTCCGGCGCGTCTCGCCCAGTCGGACGCGCCGACCGCCGCCCGCTGAGTGGCCGGCGCCGCTGACCCAACCGCCGGTCTCACATCTCAGGAACCTTCACACGAAGTTCATCGGGTCCCCCGCCCGAAACGGCCACACTGAGATCGTATCCCACGGCCGGTGGAGGCACGGATGAATCGTGCCGAGAGTCGGTTGCCGTTCGCTGGTCTCCCCGCGGTGAGCGGTCTCGGGGTCGCCTGCCGCGAAGCTCAGGCCGACGGCGTTCCCTGCGATCACGTCGCCGCGAACTGCACCGATTGTGCGCGCGCCGCGGGGACGGCTATCCCCGCGCCGGCCCGCGCCCCCGCACCCCGGGTGCCGGGAGATGGGAGGGTGCAAGCCGATGCGTGAGATTCGGTTTCACGGGCGGGGCGGCCAGGGCACCGTCATCGCCTCCCATCTGCTGGCCGTCGCCCTGTTTCGAGAGGGCAAGCAGGTGCAGGCCTTCCCGGCGTTCGGGGTGGAGCGCCGGGGCGCGCCGGTCACCGCGTTCTTGCGCCTGTCCGACGAACCGATTCTCCTGCGCTG
>CAZVKD010000398.1:0-2408 GCA_964627675.1 uncultured Gemmatimonadaceae bacterium | reverse complement strand
ATCGGTGCGCGACCTGCGGGATCACCACCTGCGCGACCTATATCGCTCGCTGATCGAGTGACTGCGCCCGCTCCCTCGGACGATTCGGTTCGCCGGCTGCGGCACGACCTGGCGAACCCGCTCGCGGCCGTGCTGGCGGAGGTTCAGCTGCTGCTCTTGACCCCGGAGCGGTATGACGAAGAGACGCTGACGGCGCTGCGAGAGATCGAAAAGCTGGCCCGTCGAATGAGGGATCTCCTCCAGCAACAGGTACCGCCTCCGCAGTCGTAGCCTCGCCGCAACACAACACTCCCGGCCGTTGTGACCCGGGGCACGGAAGTTCGCCGGGTGCCTAGGGAAATTGCTGGCACGCTCCTCGCGGTTCTCTATATCATCAGAACTGACTTTGTATCAGAACTCACTGTCCAAGCACCTGTGTGAAGATCGGCGTCGGAGTCAGGAGAACCTTTTGAGCGGCTTGACGGCCTCGGGCGCAGGCGCCACCTTCCCGTCCTTCGCTCGTCACGCCTCCCACGTGCTGCTTCGCTCATTCCCCGGAGGCCGGGTGATGGCCGCTTTGCACCAAGTCGTCGGACGGTCCCGCGCCAGCGCTCCTGTACTGGCGGTGATGGGCGTGGTGCTTTCGACCGCCGGGTGTGCCGGGCGCGGGCCCACGCAGGTGTCACCGGAGGAGCTGCCGGCGCTCGAAGCCCAACTCGGGAGGAATCCCGACGACCTTCGGCTGCGGACTCGGTATGCCGCCGCCCTGTTCGCCGCCGATCGGTGTGAGCCGGCCACGGCGGAAGCGCAACGGGTCCTGGCGCGGGCCCCCCGCGAGGCCGTAGGGGTGCTCGTCCTGGGGCAGTGTCAGGAGAAGCAGGGGCAGCTTGACGAGGCCCTGGCCACCTACCGGGCGTTCGCGAGTCAATACCCGAATGCCAGAGGAGTCGGGGCCGTGCGAGCGAGAGAGATGCTTGCCTTCCGCGCGCGAGCCAACCAGCGCGCCCGGCTTGCCCTTCAGAACGAAGCGCAGCTATCGGAGCAGCCGGCCGATCCCAACACCATCGCCGTGCTGCCGCTTGAGGTTATCGGCGATACCGCATATCAGGCGCTCTCGCGCGGCCTGGCGCAGATTCTCACGTCGGACCTGGGCCTCATTCAACGCTTTCGGTTGGTGGAGCGGCTTCAGCTGTCCGCTCTGATGGACGAGTTGAATCTCGCCCAGGGCGGGCGGGTGGATCCATCAACGGCGGCGCGGGTGGGGCGGGTCATGCAGGCGGGGCGGATGGTCCAGGGGACCGCCGCGCTTCCACCCGAGGGGACGGCCCGCCTCGAGGCCAGCGTGATCCTCCCGACCGGCGAGGTCACCGATCCCACCGCAGCGAGCGGGCGGTTCCGCGACCTGCTGCGGGTGGAAAAAGACCTGGTGATCGCGCTGTCCGCGCGGCTGGGGTACACGCTGTCGGAAGCCGAGCGGCGCATGATCCTGGAGAACGGCACGCAGAATCTCACGGCGTTCCTGGCGTTTGCGCGGGGGCTCGTGGCCGAGGACGCGGGCGACTTCTCGCGAGCGGCCGCCTACTTCTCTGAGGCCGTGCAGGCGGATCCCGGGTTCCAGCAGGCGCGCGAGTCGTTCCAGGCCGCGGCGAATGCGGATGCGGTGCAGGAAGCGTCGGCCGGGGAGATCACGACCGTGGTGGCGCAGGAACCCGCGCCGGAGCCGGCGCCCGAGGTGGCGGTGAACAATGCCTTGAACAGCACGGTCACCGAAGTCGCCCCGACCCAGGTCGAGAGGAACGCGCCCACGCAACAACAACAGAGCACGCCGGGGAACAACACGCCGGCGTTCACGCCGCCGTCCACGCCCACCAGTCTGGGCACGCCGCCCAGCGCCACGGGGACGATTCGCATCGTCTTCCGCCTGCCATGAGACGGGTTCGGTACGCGGCGCTTGCGTCCGTGGCGGTCGCGCCGGTGTCGCTCGGGGCCCAGATCCGGGTGGACAGTCGGGCGGCAGTGTTCTACGAGAGCTACTCGTTCGGCTCCGGCCTCGTGTTCAACCGGCTGAGCGAGATGACGGTCCCCCTGGGCGTGAACCTGCGGTTCGGCTCCACGGGGACGCTCTCCTTGTCCAGCGGTTACGCGCGCGTGGATCTCCGCAGCTCGGGGCTCGATCCCACCTTGGGCAACCAGCAGGTCTCCGGTCCCCTGGACACGGAAGCCCGGGTATCGGTCAACGTCGTGCCCGGCAAGCTGGTGGCGTTGGTGACCGGGGTGGTCCCCACCGGCAAGAAGAGCGTTCAGCAGCAGCAACTCTCGGTGCTGGGCGGGATCTCGAGCGACGTCGTGGGGTTCACCGCGACGAGTCTGGGATCCGGCGGCAACGTGGGCGGGGGATTCGCCGGCGCGGTGCCCCTGGGGCGGTTCGC
>CAZVKD010000397.1:0-2409 GCA_964627675.1 uncultured Gemmatimonadaceae bacterium | reverse complement strand
GGGGGCAGGAAACCGCGGCACTCCCAGCGCGGATCGAACCACCGTCGGGCCACGTGATGCCGCCGCATGGCATCGGCGTCGCCCCCGATCACGATGAGGGGAGGGTGAGCCCTGATGGCGCGAACGGCGGCGACGATCCACTGCCACGACAACCCGGCCGCGAACGGCGAGAACAACACCGGTGCGGGCAGGAGCGGCTCGGCGGGGTCCTCAGTCGGCTCGCCCAGGGTGCTCCCGACATGAATCACCGCGGGCTGTACGCGGAGCCTCGATACCCAGGCGGGCACCGGGGTGGCGGCGGCGCTGGCCAGACGGAGGAGCGCGAGCAGTTGCCGTCGTTGGAGCGGGGACAGGATGAGCCAGGGAAGCCGCGTTGGTGGCACCCACGGCTCGTGTACGAACGTGGTGAGTCGAATCCCCGCCTCGCGCGCCGCGCGGGCGAGCGCACCGGGAAACCGGGACAGCCCGCGCCGCCCGTAGAGAAACGGAACGTACTGGACCAGCGCGGCGGTGACACCGCGGGCCCGCCACGACGCCACGACCTCGCGCGGCTCGCCCTGCCCGGCCCCCAGGACCAGCACCTCGCGTCCATCGCGGCTCCAGTGCCGTACCAGGCGCGCGGTATGATCCGTCACACCCCCGCGGCCGTTGGGGTAGCCGGGCGCGAGAATGGCGACCGCGCTCACGAGCGCCGGGGCGCGGTTGACAAGCCATGGCCCGCACGCAGTCTTTGGGGCGTGGGTTCATACCTCCTGATGTTTGCGGCGGCCGCGGCGGTGACCGCTGCGACCGTTCCCATTCTCGTCCCGCTGGCGGCACGCGTGGGCGCTCTCGACAGCACGCGCAATCCCCCCGTTCCGCGCCTGGGAGGCCCCGCGCTGGCCCTCGGGATTGTCGTCACGGTGCTCGGGGTGGGGCTCGTGTTCACCCCGGCCCGACACACGCTCCTCGCGGCGACCTCGTCCATCGGGCCCGTGCTGGCCGGTGCCGCCATCATCCTCGCCCTCGGTGTCGCAGACGACATCCGGCCGCTCTCGGCCGGGGTGAAGCTGGCCGTCCAGCTCGCCGCCGTCGTAGCGGTCTGGGCGCTCGGCGTACGGGTGGAGTTGCTCTCGCTGCCGTTCGGGTCCGCGGACCTGGGGCCGGTGGCGGGAGCGGCCGTCACCGCCCTCTGGTTTGTCGGCATCACCAACGCGTTCAACCTGTTGGACGGGGCCGATGGCGTCGCGGCGGGCTCGGCGTTCTTTTCGGCCACCGCCGTGTTCATGATGTCGGTGCTACTGGGCCACCCGGCGATCGGGTTGGTGGCATCGGCGCTGGCCGGGGCGCTGCTGGGATTCCTGCCCTTCAACTTCCCCCCGGCCCGGGCCTTCCTCGGAGATTCTGGTGCCCTGTTCACCGGGTTCCTCCTCGCCGGCCTCGCGGTGGAAGGCTCCACCAAAGGACCCACGCTGGTCGCGATCGCGGTGCCGCTGGTGGCGTTCGGGGTCCCCGTGTTCGACACGACGATAACATTGCTCCGGCGCCTCGTGCGAGGCCAGGCCGTCTTTCAGCCGGATCAGGAGCACGTCCATCACGGCCTGGCCCGCGCCGGGTTGTCGCCGCGTCAGGTGGCCGGGGTGCTCTACGCCGCGAGCGCCGCGTTCGCGCTTGCGGCCATGACGTTCGTCAATCCGGGCGTGCGATCGTACGCCGTGGGACTGGTGATCATCGGGGCGGGCGTGTGGACCATCGTGCGGTTCCTCCGACTGCACGAGTTCAACGAGCTGGCCCGGGTGGCCCGCCGCGGACTGCTCCAGCCGCGTACCATCGCGCTCAACGTGCAATTGCGGCGTGGCGCCGAACGCCTGGCCAGCGCGCGCTCGCTGGCCGACTTCCTGGCGGGCATCGCCCTGTTGTTGGAGCGATCCGAGTTCGACGACGTCTTGTTGCTGGTGGCGCCGGGCGGCGATCGCCGCGGCCACGCGCGCGCCTGGCACCTCGAGAACGGCGCGTTCGTGGAGGCGTGGCCCAAGCGGCGCGATGACGAGTGGGAGATCGTTTGCCCGTTTACGGGGAGGGGCTGGACCGGGCAGCTGTTGCTCCGGCGGCGGCTGGCGCGGCCGTCCTTGATGCTGGACGTCAACCTGCTGCTCGATGTGGTCCAGCCCGCGCTCAGTCAGGCCGCGCAGCGCATTGACGCCGCCACGCTGCACGCCGCGTGAGGATCCTCCACCTCAGCAAGTTCTACCCCCCGGACCCGGGCGGCCTGGAGCACGTCGTGGCGCGACTGGCCGAGGGTGCCGCGGCGCGCGGCCACGAAGTTCGCGTGGTCGCCGCCACGGGGTCCGCGTGGCGGCGCGACCCTGGGAAGCGCGTGACGGAACCGCCCCGCCGGGGGGTGGTGGTGGTGCGGTTGCCCACCTATGG
>CAZVKD010000396.1:1297-2412 GCA_964627675.1 uncultured Gemmatimonadaceae bacterium | reverse complement strand
CGATCCGGCGGGGTGGGGGCGCGTTTGGCCTCAGCGCCTCGGCGTTATGCTGGGCTGGCGCGACTCGACCGTCGTCTTGCCGGTGGACATCCGCGGGCCGGTAACGGAAATCTCCCGTGCGGCCGGCCTCGCGGCGCCAGAGTTCGTCCTGCCGAATGCCGACGGGCGCGGCGCCGGGCGGTTCCGGCTCGACTCGACCAGCCTGACGTACCTGCGCAACAGGTTGCCGAGCCTTCCAGGCGAGCTCGCTCGCGGCGTCGCCTGGGTCACCGTCTGGGACGCGTTGCTCGAATCCGAGATGTCTCCGCGCGACCTCCTGGATCTCGCCACGCGGGCGCTTGCCCGGGAGCAGGACGAGCAGAACATCCAGCGAATCCTGGGATACGTTTCTGAGGCGTTCTGGCGGTTTCTTCCCGATGCGGAGAGACCGAGTTGGGCGCCGCGTCTGGAGCGCGGCCTCTGGACGGAGTTGGAGCGAAGGGACAATCCGCGCGTGCGGTCAGCCTTGTTTCGGGCATACGAGTCACTGGCGCTCACGCGCGACGCGGTGGAGCGCCTCCGCCGCGTATGGGATGGGTCGCTTACCCTCCCCGGCCTCACCCTTGCCGAGTCCGACTACACGCGCCTCGCCTTCTCCCTCGCCCTGCGCGAGGCGCCGGGCTGGGAGCGCGTCATCGAGGCGCAGGCCGGACGGATCGAGAATCCTGACCGCAAGGCGCAGTTTCAGTTCGTGCGGCCGGCCGTCGCGGCGGATACGGCCGTGCGTGATTCTTTGTTTGCCGCGCTACTGGACGCGAAGCACCGGGAGCGAGAACCCTGGGTGCTCGAGGCGCTCGGGTATCTCAATCACCCGCTGCGCGCGGCACACGCGGAGCGGTACGTCCTGCCGGCGCTGGAGGAGCTGGAGGAGATTCAGCGGACCGGAGACATCTTCTTCCCGAGCGGCTGGTTGGATGCGGCCCTGGGCGGCCACAAATCGCCGCGGGTTGCCAGAATGGTGCGTGACTTCTTGGAGAGTAGGCCAGACTATCCGCCGCGCCTGCGTGCCAAGATCCTCCAGGCGGCCGACCCCCTGTTCCGCGCAGCCGAAATCGCGTACTGATCGGTTCGTCATC
>CAZVKD010000396.1:0-1197 GCA_964627675.1 uncultured Gemmatimonadaceae bacterium | reverse complement strand
GCCCGTCATCGCCCGTCATCGCCCGTCATCGCCCGTCATCGCCCGTCATCGCCCGTCATCGCCCGCAAGCACCCCCGGTCTCCCACCACGCGATAGGCCCGCACGCTCGGCCGGGCCTCCTTGGTTGCTGCGACGGCAAACATCCCCGGGCAGCGTTCCTCGATGGACCTGAGCCCGGCCGTGAGCTGAGGCGAGCCAGGTATCACCACCGTCACGCCCTCGTTGATCACCTGCTGAGCCACGTAGCGGCTGGGGACCTCGAAGGCGGATCGCCCCACGCCACGCTCGCCGGGTGACGCGTTGACGGCCTTGCGCCCCGTGTACAGGTACACGGCCGCCGGTGAGTCCACCATCAAGCGATCGTCGGGCCCCGTGTTGGCCCGGACCCACTGCGAGACGGCGATCAGGTAGCGGGTATTGGCCAGAAACGTGTGGCCCGGCGCGGTCACACCCATCGTCAGGCGCGGACTGCCGGGCCGGTACGCCGCGCGTCTGATCTCGATCTGCCAGGTCAACGCGAGGAGCGCGATCAGCGCCAGGGCGCATTTCGCTCCGAGTACGACCGGTCGGGAGCACCGGTCGAGTGCGTACTGCAACCCGGTGCCGGCGAGCAAGGCGGCAACGGGAAGGAACCCGTAAACGAAACGATCCTGCGGCCAGGGCCAGAGCGCGATCAGCCCGATCGTAGCCGCGACGGTGAGTACCAGGGGCGACTGACGCCTGAAGGCGACCACCGCGCCGAGGGCCGTGAGCAACGCCAATGCCGTGACCAGCGTGATCCCGGCGACGCGGGTCTCGACAAGGCTGCCGGGAAAGTCCCGCCAGTACCACGTCCAGTTGAACGCCAGGGAGCGCCCCGCCAGTTCAATGGCTTCGCCAACGCTCGACACCTTGAGCCAGCTGGCGTAGCCCATTTCGTCGGGCTGCAGGGACACCGGCCCCTTCGTCACCATCACGCGATGTATCGCCGCCCACATGACGATCGGTGCCAAAGCCGTCCCGGCGAATGCGGTAACCGTGGAACGGCGAAAACGGTCAACGTGCATGGCGGCGAGGATCGCGGGGACGAGTACGATGCCCTGCGTACGAAGCAGCGCGGTCCAGGCCACGATGAGGCCGAGGGCGGCCGCGAGGGCGGGAGTCCGTCCCGTGCCCGCCTCGCGTCGGCGTACTGCCGCGTACGTCACGAGCCCGGCC
>CAZVKD010000395.1:0-2413 GCA_964627675.1 uncultured Gemmatimonadaceae bacterium | reverse complement strand
TGGAACTCCCGGTGCGACGCTTCGCCTGCCGGCTCCAGAGTCTCCAGGGAGTACGCTTCGGCGTCCGTCGCCTGCTCGATGGAGCGAATGTCCTCCGTCGGCTGGCGGGGGGTGAACTCCGGACGTGCCCGCTCCAGCTCGAGGGATCCACCCTCTACCTCGAGCGATTCCTCGCGGCGCGTCTCGGCCTCGCCTCTCAGAATGCGGTAGATCTCGTCCGACAGTAGGTCCCTCGGCGCGCGTTGAGCCAATGGCTGGCGAGGCTCGGGCCGCCGGCGCGCCGGTTCGCCCCGGTGCGCAGCGTGATCGCGCGCCTCCAGGCGTATCGCGCGGGGGGCCTCCGCCCGGCGCGCCTCCGGCGGGCGGCGGCGTTGGGGGGGCTGCGGCCTTTCCGGCGGTCTCTTTTTCCTGCCGCCCCCGACCAGTCCGAACAGGACCGCGAGGGCGATCAGCAGCTGGGCCAGATCTTCCAGCCCCATCAGGTCTCGCGCGGTTCCTCGCCCTTGGCGAGGGTTTTCCGCATTTCAGTGTCGGCCTCGATGTTACGATAGCGTACGAAATCCATCACGCCGAGCCGTCCGGTGCGGAACGCCTCGGCAATGGCCAGGGGCACCTGAGCCTCCGCCTCCACCACCTTGGCCCGCATTTCCTGGGTCCGGGCCTTCATTTCCTGCTCGGTGGCCACGGCCATGGCCCGTCGCTCCTCGGCTTTGGCCTGGGCGATGCGCTTGTCCGCCTCCGCCTGGTCCGTCTGCAGCTCGGCGCCGATGTTCTTGCCCACGTCCACGTCGGCGATGTCAATCGAAAGAATCTCGAACGCGGTGCCGCTGTCCAGCCCTTTGGCCAGCACGGTCTTGGAGATGTTGTCGGGGTTTTCCAGCACGGCCTTGTGCGACGCAGCCGAGCCGATGGTGGAGACGATGCCTTCTCCCACGCGGGCCAGGATGGTCTCTTCGCCCGCGCCGCCTACGAGGCGCTGGATGTTGGCCCGCACGGTGACCCGGGCCAGCGCGATGAGCTGGATGCCGTCCTTGGCCATGGCGGCCACTTTGGGTGTCTGAATGACTCGGGGGTTCACCGAGACCTGCACCGCGTCCAGCACGTCGCGGCCGGCGAGATCAATGGCGGCGGCCCGCTGGAAGCCCAGGTCAATGCCAGCCTTGTCGGCGGAGATCAATGCTTTGACCACGCGATCCACGTTGCCCCCGGCGAGGTAGTGGGCCTCGAGCCCGGTGATGTCCAGCTTTAGCCCCGCCTTGGTGGCGTTGATGAGCGGTCGAATCACGGCGGCGGGGCTGACCTTGCGGAGCCGCATGCCGATCAGCGTGCCGAGGCCGACCGAGACGCCGGCCGCCCAGGCCTCGATCCACAGGCGAACGGGGATGAAGCTCAAGATGCCGCCGAGGAGGATCGCTCCGATGATGAGCAGGAGCGGCAGGATCCAGGGAGCGAGCGCGATGAGGTCACTCATGAGGCGTCCTCGAGATCGAAGTCAGGTTCGCCACTGCGCTGACGAGCGGCGACAGGCCACCGGGATACGATCAGGCCTTCCCCGCCTCGGCGGCCGGCAGCACCACCAGGCGGTACCCTTCCGCCCGCACGATCCGGACCCGGGAGCCCTTCGCGACGAAGCCCGCGTCGGAAACGACGTCCACGCGCTCATCGCCGATCAGCACCACGCCCGAGGGGTGGAGGTCGGTCACCGCCACGCCTTCCCGGCCCACCAGCTCCTCGCGCTCGGGCGCCGAGATGTACCCCGCCGCGCGTTCGGTGGCGGCCCGCAGGAAGATGCCGCGGGTGCGCGTCGTGCGCGGCATGATGCGCAGCAGGGTGTACATCATGGCGATGACGATCACGCCCGTGGTCATGATCACGCCACTGGCGCGCGCCACGTCGGCCCAGGTGGGCAGGTTGCCGATCAGCGTAAGGAACACCGAGGACCCGATGAGCAAGATGCCCAGAATGCCGGCCACGCCGAACCCGGGAACCAGGAAGATCTCCACGCCCACCGCCACGAGGCCGGCGACCAGCAGAATGACCTCCTCCCACCCCGCCAGGCCGACGATCAAGTGGCTTCCGAAGAACGCCGCGAGCGACGTGAGTCCCACGGCGCCGGCGATGCCGAAGGACGGCGTCTTGATCTCCATCAAGATGCCGAGCATCCCGACCGAGAGGAGCAGCGGCGCCACCATGGGATGCGACAGGAAGCGCACCACGTGCTCCGCCCAGTTGATGCCGACGGTAGTGACCTCGGCATTGCCCAGCCCCAGCCGTTCCAGCAGCGCGCTGAGGCTGGTCACTTCCGCGGTGGCCACGCGCAGCCGCACAGCCTCTCCTGCGGTGAGCGTCAGCAACTTCCCCTTCTCCACCACGCCCGGGATCCGTACGGGGCTCGTCACGGCGCCATCATCGC
>CAZVKD010000394.1:0-2424 GCA_964627675.1 uncultured Gemmatimonadaceae bacterium | reverse complement strand
CGCCGCGTCCGCGCGTCCGGGTACTGCTCGCCTTGCTGCGTCAGCAGCCGGAGGCCGGCCTGGAGGTTGCGCGTCCCGCCCATCCGGTGGAGCGCGTAGGCCGCCCAGTACATCGCGTCACCCGCGTATGTCGAGCGCGGGTACCGGCTCCACACCTGCTCGAAGCCCGCCGCCGCGCGCTGGTAGTCGCCGGTATTCAACGCCTGGCGAGCGACCCGATAGACGGAATCCGCCGGATCCCCCTGGTCCCGGCCGTCCACCACATCGCGGTCCTCGAGCGCCCCCCATGCTTCCCACGGTAAGACGGCTGCCGTTTCCTCGAGACCCGCGAGCCCTTGGAGGCCGGCAAGGCCCCCGAGACCAGCCAGTCCCTCCAGCCCCCAGAGCCCGCCGAGGCCGCGCAACCCTTCCAGTCCGTCCAGGAACCCCACGTCCAGGAACCGCAACGCCGGCTCGATCGCTCCCAGCGCGCGGGCTGCCCGGGCTACCGCGGCTTCGGGCGCCGGTGTCCGACCCGGCGTCACCTGACTTTCAAGCCTCGTGCCGAGCAGGCTCAGCACGGCCAGCGCGGTCATTCGGATACGCGACATCACAACTCTCCTGGCGCGGCCGCGGTGCCGGCCGGGCCGACCGCCCGCAACCTCAGCATCACGCCGCGCTGTTGAATGCCCTGATCAATGAGTTCCAGCTCATCGGACCCGTTCGAGCCCGAATACAATGCGATCTGCGCCAGCACCAGTTCGATGTCCTCGAGCAGCGCCGCCACTTGGGGGACCTGCGCCGCCGGAGACGCCATCAGGAGCCGCGTTCCCACCAGCAAGTCCCGCGCGGTCCGCGGGGCGGACTCCATGGGTCGAGCGCTGGCTTCCGATCGGAATACCGTGAGGAACGTTTCCACCCGCCGCATGTGATCGAGCGCCGCCACCCGATACGCCGCGCCGGAGTCGCCCTCGGTCCCGACCTCGACCGCGCGCGGCACGGCGCCGTACCTCCCGATGGCGATTCCCAGCGCGAGCACCGCGGCCGCAGCGAGGCTCCAGCGCAGCACGCCCCGAGGACGTTGCCGCTCCGACCGGGCCGCAGCGATGCGGGCCCACATCTCCTCGCGCGGAGGTTCCGGCGGCCGGTGGTAGCCTCGCGCCACCTGGCGCAGAAACCGCTCGAACCGCTCGTCGCTCATGAGGCCCATTCCGTGGCGAACGCGCTCAGCGCCTCGCGCAACCTCGCCCGAGCCCGGGAAAGCTGGGCCTTGGAGGTCCCCGGCGGCATGCCGAGCACTTCGCCGATCTCGTCGTGGGTATAGCCCTCGATGTCGTGCATCACCACCACCATCCTGTATTTGACCGGCAGGTCGTCAATCGCCTGTGCCAGCCGCCGCTTGAGATCCGGGTCCAACCCGGGCCGATCGCCCGCCATCTCCCCGGCGAGTTCCAGGTCGGCCTCCCGCCGCCTGAACCGCTTCACCTTGCGTAACCCGTTGAGGATGACTGACGTCGCGATGGCGTGCAACCACGTGCCGAACGCCGCTTCCCCCCGGAACTCGCTGATGCGGCGGAACGCCCGAATGAACGTCTCCTGGGTGAAGTCCTGCGCCAGGTCGTCCTGGCCGGCCATGCGGTAGGCCAGCCGATAGATGCGGTCCACGTGTGCGTCGTACAGCGCGCGCTCCGCCGCGGCGTCCCCGGTGCGCACCCGCTGGATCAACCCGTGTTCGTCCACCTGGCTCCGTTGCTCCGCGGGTGTCGTCCCCTGCCGATCGTCAGACACGGACCGGCCCGAAACCGTTGCGGGTGGAGGCCACGATGGCTTCACGGCGCCTTAACGATGCGGGAGGCATCATGCACCTGGTTGCAGGAGTGAGGGAACCATGAGGCAGCCGATCGCCTTGCTCGCCATGGCGGGCGCGTTATCCGTCGTCAGCCTGACCCTGCCGCGGCAGGCCTCAGAGGGTCAAGAGCTGTACGAGAAATACTGCGCAGCGTGTCACGGCCAGAAGGGCGTTCCCACCCGATCGGCACAGGCCACCTGGCCCCAGCTCCGGGCGTTTACAGAACCAGGGTTTCTCGATGCTCGGAGCGACGATTCGATCGTGGCGGTTACTCACAGCGGCATCGGCCGGGACATGCCGGCCCGGAAGGATCGGCTCACGCGGGAACAGTTACTCGCGATTGCGCGGTACGTGAGGACGTTGGCGCCACCCAAGGCCCCCTGATTCCGCACGCACCGACACGCAGAAGATACGTAGCCCCCCGGGGTCCCGGGCTCAGCGCGGCTGCTGGAGTGCCTCGTGAGGGATGGCCCCGGCGGCTGCCCGAGAGCGCCGGCACCAGCGCCGGGCCGCTCCTCGGACCGCGACAGCCGGCCGGGCGGCAGCGGGCCACCTTCACCGCAGAGACGCCACCACGCCCCGCACCAGCCGCTCGA
>CAZVKD010000393.1:0-2433 GCA_964627675.1 uncultured Gemmatimonadaceae bacterium | reverse complement strand
CCGCTGATGCCCTACGCGGCCTACCAGCCGCCCGGGGCGATGTCGGCTGACCGTACCGGGTGGTTCTATGTCACGCCGCCGGATCCTGACCTCGCGCCCGAGGTGGCCGAGCAGATGCTTCGCGATCACTGCGTGCACGAGATCGCGTCCACGGCGCTGCACGAAGGGTTCCCCGGCCATCACCTGCACTTCCTCACGGCGCAGGCGCTGGAGCGGCCACTGCGGCGAATCCTGGGCACGGCGCTCACCATCGAAGGCTGGGCGCTCTACTGCGAGGAGATGATGGAGGAGGAGGGGTTCTACCACACGCTGGAAGAGCGCTTTTTCCGCCGCCTGCACCTCCTGTGGCGTGCCCTGCGGATCGTGCTGGACGTCGGGTTGCACACCCGGGGCATGACGTTCGACGAGGCCGTGAACCTGCTGGTGGATCGGGTGCACTTCGATCGGGCGAACGCGGAGGCGGAGGTGCGGCGGTACTGCGCGTATCCCGCGTATCAGCTGTGCTACGCGGTGGGGCGGCGCGAGCTTCGACGGCTCCGGGACGCCTATCGGGCGGCGGCCGGCTCCGAGTACACGTTGCGGAAGTTCCACGATGCCGTCATGCAGTACGGCACGCTGCCGGTGAGTTTGATGCGGTGGGGGATGGGGTTGGAAGAATGAGATGCGGCGTCGTTCGTTCTTCCGTGATCCGTTGTGGGTGAGGTGACGCCGAACAGGGGTCAGCGGATCACCGCAAACCGATAACGGCCCACCCGCGACATGCCCGCGCGCCTTCCCCCGGTCGTCAAGTCCCTCGGCGCCGTCTCCTTCTTGAACGACCTCGCCAGCGAGATGGTGTATCCGCTGCTGCCGGCGTTTGTGACCGCCGGGCTGGGGGGTGGCGCCGTGACGCTGGGCGCGCTGGACGGTCTGTCCGACGCCGCCGCCGCCGGCGCGCGGCTGTCTGCGGGATGGCTGTCGGACCGCCGGGGGTGGCGCAAACCGTTGGTCGTGCTGGGGTACGCCCTGGCGGCGATCGCGCGTCCTCTCACGGCGCTCGCCTCGGCCGGCTGGCACGTCGTGGCGTTTCGGACAGCGGATCGCCTGGGGAAAGGGATGCGCTCGCCGCCGCGGGACGCGGTCATCGCCGACGCCGCTCAGCCGGAGATCCGCGGCCGGGCGTTCGGGTTTCACCGGACCATGGATCACGCGGGCGCCACGATCGGCCCGCTGGTCGCAACTGCGTTGTTGACGGTGGCGGGCCTGAGCCCCGGCGGCGTGATCGGCTGGGCAGCGGTGCCGGGGGCCGTCTCCGTGATCGTGGTGTGGCACGCCTTGAAACAGGTGCCGGTGATGCGCACCGGGGGTTGGTCCGGCACGGAGGCTCCCATCCCCGCCAGTGTCGTCCCTCGCCACCTCGCCTCGCCTCGTCTCGTCTCCCCTGGCTCCTCCTCGCCCCTCCTCGTCCTGATCATTGTCTTCGCCCTCGCTCGCCTGCCGGAGACGCTGTTCCTGTTGCGCCTCCAGGACCTGGGCGTCTCGGTCGCGCTTGTGCCGCTGATCTGGGCGTTGCTCCACGTGGTCCGAACCGCGGCGAGCTATCCGGGCGGCTGGCTGTCGGACCGCGCAGGTCCCGCGCGTACGATGCAGCTAGGGTGGCTGCTCTACGCGGGCGTGTGCGCCGGCCTCGCCTGGTCGAGCACTGCGGTTGCGGGCGTGGCCTGGTTTCTCGGGTTTGGCCTCGTGGCGGGAGCGACGGAGTCGCCCGAACGGGCGCTTGTCGCGGCGTTGGGAGGCGCGGAGCGGCGTGGCCGGGCGTTCGGGATCTATCACGCGGCCGTGGGGTTTGTTGCGCTACCGGGCGGGCTAATCCTCGGCACTGTCTACTCGACGTTTGGTGGATCGGTGGCGCTGGTCGCGAGCGGCGCGGTCGGGGGCGTGGTGGCGCTGGCTGCGCTTGGGACCCGCCATGTTGACGGGGCAGCTTGACCAATTTGGTCAAGGGCTGCTAGATTTTGAACCGCTCCCCGAAAGCATGGCAAGCCATGGCAGGTTACAAGAAGAAGAAATCCAAGGATGCGCCCGGGTTCGTGCGAGACCCGGTGAGCCTGTACGATGCCAAGACCCATCTGTCCGAGCTGGTGGAGCGGGCCGCGCAGGGTGAGGAGATCACGATCGCCAAGTCCGGCAAGCCCAAGGCGCGGCTGGTGCCGCTGTCGCCCGCCGACACGCGGCATTTGCGGGTTCCCGGGAGAGGGAAGGGTAAGGTGTGGATGGCACCTGACTTCGACGCACCGCTCCCGCCGGAAGTCCTACGCCTGTTTGGCGAGGAGCCCACGTGAGACTGCTGCTCGATACCAGCGCGCTGATTCGCTGGCACGCGAATCAGCTTCGGCCCGCCGCGGCTCATGCCGTTCGGCGGGCCGATCTCGTCGTGGTCAGCGCGGTGAGTTC
>CAZVKD010000392.1:0-2444 GCA_964627675.1 uncultured Gemmatimonadaceae bacterium | reverse complement strand
CGGCAACCGCTGGGGCATGGCGGGAGCGCTGTTCCACGTCTTCAACCACGCGCTGTTCAAGGCGCTGCTGTTCCTCAACGCGGGCGCCATCCAGCACCAGACCGGCACGCGCGACCTGCGCGAGCTGGGCGGCCTCGAGCACCGGATGCGCGTCACGGGCGTGACCAGCGTGCTGGGGACGCTCTCGCTGGCGGGGATCCCGCCGTTCAACGGCTTCTTCAGCAAGCTGTTCGTCATCCTGGGACTGGTCACCGCCGGCTATTACGGCGTGGCGGTCCTGGCGGTGCTGACCAGCATCCTGACGCTCGGCTACGGGCTGGTGCTCCAGCGCCGCGTCTTCTTCGGGAAGCTGAACCCGCGCTGGCAGGATCTGGCCGAGGCGCCGTTCGCGATGTCGGCCGCGGTGGTGGTCCTCGCGGCACTGTGCCTGCTGAGCGGCGTCTTCGTGGGCCGGGTGATGCAGGGCCTCATCGAGCCGGCGGTCGCGGTGCTGCTCCCTGCCGCCGCCGTGGTGGCGGGAGGGTCGGTGCCGTGACGCTGCTTGTGCTGTGCCTGGTGCTGATGGCCGCGGCCGTGCTCCTACTTGGCCTGACGCGCGACTTGCTCTACTCGGCGCTGGCGCTGGCCGTGGCCGGCGTGGTGCTGGCCGTCGTCCTGTTCCTGCGGGGGGCCCACGTCGCGGCGGTCTTCGAGCTGTCGGTGTGCGCCGGGCTCATCACGGTGCTGTTCGTGTCCACGGTGAGTCTCACCAAGGACTCGGACCAGCGGGACGAATCGCCGCTGCCGCGCACGTTCATCGTGCCGATGGCGGCGGTCCTGCTGGGGGTGGCGTGGGTCGGCGCGCGCTTCATCGTGACGCGGCTGCCGGCGGCGGCGGCCCCGGCGCCGGGGAGCTTCGCCGAGGCGTTCTGGGGGCTGCGGGCCACCGACCTCGTGGGCCAGGTCGCGCTGATCCTCACCGGCGTCTTCGGGATGCTGGCGACGCTGCGGGCGAAGGATGGCGGGAGGCCCCGTGGCTGACCCCGTCTTCGTCCTGCTGCTCACCGGCCTGTTCCTGTTCCTGGTCGGCGTGTTCCTGCTGTTCACGTACCGGAACCTGCTGCGCCTGGTGCTGGCGGTGGAGGTCCTGGCGAAGGGGATCACGCTGGTGCTGCTCGCCGCGGGCGTGCGGCAGGGCGAGCTGGCGGTGATCCAGGCGATGCTCGTGACGTTCATCGTCGTCGAGACGGTCCTGGCGGCCGTGCTCCTCGCCATCGTCGTCGTGTGCCACCGGACCTACGCCTCGCTGGACGTGCGCCTGCTCTCGAGGCTCAAGGGGTAGACCGATGAACGCCGCGCTGCTGTTGTCGCCGCCGATCGCCTTCCTGCTCTGCCTGCTGCTTGCCGGCGGCGTGTACCTGTTCGGGCGGCTGGTGCAGGAGCCCGCGCAGCCGAGCGCGGGGAAGCAGGAGCCCTATGCGTGCGGCGAGGAGTTCCGGGCCGAGAAGTTCGAGATCGGGTATCGGCGGTTCTTCGTGGCCGCCCTCTTCTTCACGATGATGCACGTCGCGGTCCTGTGCATCGCCACCGTGCCCGGCGGGGCGTTGAGCCTGCGCGCCTTCGGCTATCTGGTCGTGATCGGCGCGTCGGTGAGCGTGCTCTACCGCGACTTCGACTAGGAGGCCCCCGTGCTGAAGCGGCTCGTCCAATGGGCCCGCCGGAAGTCCCCGTGGGTGCTGCACTTCAACAGCGGCGCCTGCAACGCCTGCGACATCGAGATCCTGGCGGCGCTGATGCCGCACTACGACCTCGAGCGGTTCGGCGTCCAGCTCAAGGCCAGCCCCCGGCACGCCGACATCCTGCTCTGCTCAGGCTCGGTGACCCGGCAGATCGCGCCGCGCCTGAGGCGCATCTACGAGCAGATGCCCGAACCCAAGTGCGCGGTGGCGGTGGGAACCTGCGCCTGCTCAGGCGGCGTGTTCCGCGGGGCGTACAACGTGCTCGAGGGCGTGGACAAGGTCATCCCGGTGGCGGCCTACATCCCGGGCTGCCCCATCAAGCCGGAGGCGCTGATCGACGGTGTCGCCAAGCTGATCGGCAAGCCCCCGGCGGAGGCGTGACGATGACCGACCGGGACGTCGGTGCCGAGCTCGCGGCGCTGTTCCCCCGGGGCGACGTGACCTGCACCCGCGGGCACGAGTACTGGGTGACCGTCGAGCCGGAGGCGCTGCACGCGGCGATCCTCGACCTGCGCCGGCGGCTGGGGATCGCCCACCTCACCACGATCGTGGGCGAGGACCTGCGCGACCGGTTCCTGGTGAGCTCCGTGATGGCCGGAGCGAAGGCAAGCCACGGTTCCATCTCGGCCATCTGCCGGTCCTCGCGGTCGAGCACGGCGAGCTGGTACGTGACCTCGTGATCGAGCAGCACGTAGTCCACGCGCCCCTCGAGGCCGAAATCGCCGA
>CAZVKD010000391.1:0-2445 GCA_964627675.1 uncultured Gemmatimonadaceae bacterium | reverse complement strand
CGAGTCGCCCGCCGAAGTCGAGGTCGTTCGGTTCGGCCGCGGGCCGTTTGCCCAATCGTGGCGCGCGCGGGGGATCGCGCCCGGCGCCACGGCTTCCTCACCGGTGGCCTTGCTCGACGAAGTGGGCCTGCTGAACGCGCGGCTCCTGGCGATTCACGCCGTGCACACCGATGGCGCGGACCTCGAGCGGCTGCGGCGCTCGGGGGTCGCCCTGGCCTGTTGTCCTCGATCGAATGTGCGCCATGGGCATGGCGAGCCCCCGCTCGCTCGTTACCTTCAGGCCGGCCTCCGGCTGGGCTTGGGGACCGACTCGGTGGCGAGCGTCGCCGACCTGGACCTGCTGGCCGACGCCGGGCTGGCTCGAAGGCTTGCGGGCATGGATGCCGAGGCGGTCCTGGACCTCCTGACGCGAGGAGGGGCTGCCGCCCTGGGGTTGGAGGCCGAGATCGGCGCGTTGGCTCCCGGCAAGGCCGCCGACCTGTGCGTGGTCGAGGTGGGCGGGGCCGCGCTCGATTCGAAGGGCTCGTGGGCCGAAGCGGTGCTTGCCCTTGGCGCCGCTGGTGTGGTGGCGACGTACGTTGCCGGCCGCTGCGTATACCGGGTGGAACGCTCAACATGAAGACCCAGCGACAGGCCGTCATTCTGCGGGTGATCCGCCAGCACAAGGTCGAAAGCCAGGAGCACCTCCGCGAGCTGTTGCGGCGGGAGGGATTCGACGTGACCCAGGCCACGCTGTCCCGCGACATTCGGGAACTGCGCTTGGCCAAGGTGGCCGACCCCTCGGGAGGGTCACGCTACGCGGCCCAGATGGACAGCGTCGTGGTCCGGCCTCCACTGCACCAGCTGCTGCCCAGCCTCCTGCTGTCGGCCCAGGGCGTGGGGCCGTTGCTGGTGGTCAAGACCCCGGCCGGTGCGGCCAATACGCTGGCCGAAGCGATTGACGCCGAGGGCTGGCCGGAAGTCGTCGGCACCATCGCGGGTGACAATACGATCCTGGTCATTTCCCAGTCCCCGCGCACCCAGCGGGCTCTCCTGTCGCGGCTGCGGGCGCTGGCCGGCATCGCTTGACCCGGCTCCCCCTGGCTGTATACTTATTCGCACCTGTGCATAACTGTTCGGTGTGAGGCGACCATGAGCTCGCTGGTGGTGTTGGCGTACTCCGGGGGATTGGATACCTCGGCCATCGTTCCCTGGCTCAAGGAGACGTACGGCGCGCGCGTCCTGTGCTACGCCGCCGACGTGGGCCAGGGCGAGGGGGAACTTGACGGGCTGGAAGAAAAAGCGATCCGGTCCGGCGCCCTGGGGTGCGTGGTGGAAGATCTGCGGGAGCGGTTCGTCACCGACGTGGTGTTCCCCACCCTCAAGGCCGGCGCGGTCTACGCTCGAACGTATTTGCTCGGCACCGCCATGGCGCGTCCGGTCATCGCCCGGGGGCAGGTGGCCGCGGCTCGAGAAGCCGGCGCCACGGCGCTGGCCCACGGGTGCACCGGCAAGGGCAATGACCAGGTCCGCTTCGAGCTCACCTTTGCCGCGCTCGCCCCCGATCTGGAGATCATCGCTCCCTGGCGAGAGTGGTCGTTCCGGGGCCGGGAGGACCTGCTTGCCTACCTCGAGACGAAAGGGATCCCCGTCGAGGCCACCAAGGCCAAGCCGTTCAGCCGCGACCGAAACCTGTGGCACGTCTCGCACGAGGGCGGCATCCTGGAAGACCCGGCGGTGGAACCGCCCGCCGACTTGTTCCTGCTGACCCTCGATCCGGCAGACGCACCGGATACGCCCGAGGAGATGGCCATCGGATTCGAGGAAGGGACGCCGGTGGCGATTGACAGCGTTCCCTACGGTCCGGTGGAAATGGTGACACAGCTCAACGCCGTGGCCGGCCGCCACGGCGTGGGGCGGGCCGACGTGGTGGAAGACCGCCTCGTGGGAATGAAGTCGCGCGGCATCTACGAAACGCCCGGCGGCACGGTGCTGCGGACGGCGCATCGAGAACTCGAGCAACTGGTGCTCGACCGCCGCACGCTCGCCCTTAAGGACCAGCTGGGGCACCGCTACGCCGACCTGGTGTACGAGGGACGCTGGTGGACTACCGAGCGGGAGGCGCTCGACGCGCTGGTCAGCGTCACCCAACGGCGCGTGACCGGCACGGTTCGCGTGCGACTGTTCAAAGGGAACGTCACGGTCATCGGCCGGGAGAGCCCGTTCTCGCTCTACTCCGAGGAATACGCGACGTTTGCCGCCGACGGCATTTACCGCCAGGCGGATGCGGCAGGGTTCATTCGGTTGTTCGGCTTGCCGGTTCGGCTCGACGCGCAGGTGAAGGCTCGGGCCTCGCTCGGGGTCGCCGCCGACTGACGCGTCTCGGTTCCACGCCGTCCCGCGGCCGCCCCGGCGCCTGATCCGTGAGCACCCACCAGATGTGGGGCGGCCGGTTCGCCGGCAGCC
>CAZVKD010000390.1:1068-2457 GCA_964627675.1 uncultured Gemmatimonadaceae bacterium | reverse complement strand
CCAGGCCTGATCAACCGCTTGCCGGCCCCCAAGGCGGCGGCTGTGGCGAGCATGCGGGGTTCGCCCGGTACACGATCGGCCAGCGGCGCGGGCTGCCAGGCGGGCGCTCGGTCCCGCTCCACGTGGTGGCGATTCGGCCGGAGTCGCGTGAGGTAGTCGTGGGCACGGCGGATGAGCTGGACTGCTGGTCCCTCGCGCTGGAGCAGATGAATTGGCTGGCGGACTCGCTCGGCGCCGGTGACCGCTGCGAGGTCCAGGTGCGCCACCGCGCCGCGGCCGTGCCCGCCGAGGTGGCGGCGGTCGGCAGCGACCGGCTCTCGCTCCGTCTGCTGGCGCCTGCACGGGCGGTGGCCCCCGGCCAGAGCGGGGTGCTGTACCGGGGGGATGCCGTACTTGGAGGGGGGATCATCGAATAGGGGGAGAGAAGAGAGAGGAAGGGGGCGGGTGGGGCTCAACGGTCGAGCCCTGCCCGCCCATTCATCTCTCCCCTCTCCTCTCTCTCCCTCGCAATGAAATGCCCCACGCGCACAAGCGCGGTGCTGACGCTGGATCTGCCGGCGTTCTTCCGCGACGTGTTGGAGGCGTGGGCCCCGGGGCAAGGGGCAGTGCCGCGCGGGGGATGGAGGGCCTCGGGGCCGCCCTCGCCGAGACGGGTTCTGAAGCGCCTCGGCCGGCGCGCGTTTCTTCGCTCCATCCTGCCGGGTTTTCGGTTATCACGCCCGCCAGTCCGCGCCTCATCCTCGCCACATGCCGAGTTGCATCCGCGTGCCGAGGAGGCCCATAGTATGGCCATGCCCCACACCTGGCCCCGTCAGGGCGAGTGGACCGTCGAGGCGATGTGGCGGCTGCCGGAGGACGGCAACCGCTACGAGGTCATTGACGGGGTGCTCCACGTGACGCCGTCGCCGGGCCTGCCGCACCAGGATGCGGCCGGGTCGCTCTACCACAGGCTTCGGACCTTCCTCGAAAGTCAGTCGGTCGGGTGGGTCTACATCGCCCCGTCGGACGTGGTCTTCACGCCCCACCGCGGCGTGCAGCCCGATCTCTACGTCGCGCCCTTGGTGGCAGGTCGGCGGCCGCAGAGGTTGGACGAGGTGACACGCCTCCTCCTCGCTGTCGAGGTTCTCTCGCCGTCAACGGCCGAGTACGACCGCGGGGAGAAGCGCCGGCTGTACCAGGAGCACGCGGACGAATACTGGAGTGTGGATCTCGAGACCCGTCACATCGAGCGTTGGCGTCCCGACGACGCCAACCCTGCGATCCTCGACGCGGTACTCGAATGGCGGCCGGTCGGTGCCTCGGAGCCCCTGAGGCTCGATGTGCGGGCGTTCTTTGCCGGAGTGCTGGACCGATAGGGAGAAGAGCGAGGAGAGGGGAGAGAAGAGAGGG
>CAZVKD010000390.1:0-1058 GCA_964627675.1 uncultured Gemmatimonadaceae bacterium | reverse complement strand
TTGGCGGGTGTGTTGGCCCTATTGGTATATGCGGGTGTTGTGGGGAGTTATGAGTGGGGGGGGGGGGGCTCAACGGTCGGGCCCTGCCCGCCCCATTCATCTTTCCCCGCTCCTCTCTCTCCCCTTTTGACACCCTGCCGCCCACGCAGTAGCTCTAGACCCGATGGACGTCATCCTCGTCCGCCACGCCGAAGCCGGGTCGCGGGACCCGAACAGCTGGCCCGACGACGACCTCAGGCCCGTCACGACCGAGGGCCGGCGCAAGCAGGCGACCGCCTCGCGCGCCATGAGGCGAATGGGGATCACTTTCGACTTCCTGGTCTCCTCGCCACTGCTGCGCGCGCAGCAGACCGCCCAGGTGCTCGCCGAGGAGTACGGCTGGGAGGAACCGCCCCAGCTCGCCGACCAGCTCGGCCACGCCTGCACACCGGCCAACGTGCTGAAGCTGCTCGCCAAGTTCCCGCCGGACGCGACCGTCTGCCTCATCGGCCACGAGCCGGCGTTCTCGACCGTGGCGGCCGCGCTCGTCTCCAAGAGCGGCGATGCCCGCATCGAGCTGAAGAAATCAGGGGTGATCGGGATCGGGTTCGAGGGCGCGCCGGCGCTCGGGAAGGGGGTGCTGCTATACCATCTGAAGCCGGGGCAGCTCAGGAAGATCGGATAGAGCGAGAGAGGCGAGAGGAGAGAGGAAGGAGGATCTTCTCTTCTCTCTCCCCTCTTGGGGTCACCGCGCCGTGGCGATGATCATCCCGCTCATCTGGGCGTGCCCGGGACCGCAGTCGAAGGTGCAGTAGAACTCGCGCCCTCCCGTCCAGTCCACGACCACCTGCCCCTCAGCCGGCATCCCCGGATACGCCACCAGGTCTATCCCGGAGACGCGCGCCACGCGGAAGCCGTGGCCGGCGCCCTCGGAATGGAAGCGGACGCGGAGCGTATCCCCGGTCCGCACGCGGATGACCTTGGGGTTGAAGTGCCAGTCGCGCTGGCCGTCCGTGAAGCCGGTGACCTCGATGTCTACGGTCTTGGTGGTCGGCGACCAGGTGGCGGGCCGGGTGCCC
>CAZVKD010000389.1:0-2474 GCA_964627675.1 uncultured Gemmatimonadaceae bacterium | reverse complement strand
ACGGCGCTCCTGGCCGGTCTCGCGCCCGACGGCGGCCTCTACCTTCCACACCCGGACCGACCCGTGGCGGCGGCCGCGCGCGGCGCGCGCCGCCGCCAGCCGCTCGGCGAGGTCGCGCTCGCCGTTCTGGGGCACCTGCTGGGCGATTCCGTCCCGCGCGACCTGCTGGCGGACGCGGTGGCGAAGGCGTTCGACTTCCCGGTACCGCTCGTGCCGTTGGGCGAGCGCACGTTCTGTCTCGAACTGTTCCACGGCCCGACGCTTGCCTTCAAGGACTTCGGCGCCCGCTTCATGGCGCGCCTGCTGGGCGCGCTGGCGGCCTCCCGGGATCGCCTGCTCACCGTGCTGGTCGCGACGTCGGGCGACACCGGCGGGGCGGTGGCGCAGGCCTTTCACGGCGTAGCGCACACGCAGGTCCTGGTGCTCTATCCCGAGGGCCGGGTGAGCACCCTTCAGGAGCGGCAGTTCGCCACCCTGGGTGGAAACGTGCAGGCGGTCGCCGTGTCCGGCGGGTTCGACGACTGCCAGCGGCTGGTGAAGCAGGCGCTCCAGGACTCCGACCTCGCTCGCGAGCGCGCCCTCACCACGGCCAATTCCATTAACGTTGGGCGACTCCTGCCCCAGATCACCTACTATGTCTTTGCCTGGGCCGATCTGCCGCGCGCCGGCGATGACCTGGTGATCTCGGTGCCGTCGGGGAACTTCGGCAACCTGACCGCCGGTCTCCTCGCCAAGCGGATGGGCCTCCCGGTGAGCCGGTTCGTCGCGGCCACGAATGTGAACGACGTGGTGCCGGAGTACCTGCGGACCGGCCGGTTCGCGCCACGCGCCTCCCGGCGCACGATCTCCAGCGCTATGGACGTGGGCAATCCGAGCAACTTCGCGCGCATGCTGGCGCTCTACGGCGGTGACGTAGCACGGATGCGGGAGGACGTGTCGGGCAGCTCGCACGCGGACGCGGAGATACGCTCGTGCATCGCCGAGGTTGACCGTCGCTTTGCCGGCGTGCTCGATCCCCACTCCGCGGTGGGGTACTTGGGGCTCCAGCGTGCGCTGGCTGACCGGCCCGATGCCACCGGCGTGTTTCTCGCCACTGCGCATCCGGCCAAGTTCAGGGAGACCGTCGAGCCGGTGATCGGCCGGCCCCTTTCGCTGCCGGAGCGTCTCGCGGCCTGCCTCGAGCGGGCGCCGGCCGTCGAGAGGATCGGGCCGGACTTGCGTGACTTGAAGGAGATGCTGCGCTTCACCAAGTCTTCATGATCCGGTTGATAGCTTGAGCCGGACCCCTCGTCGAGTCCCGTCCATGTCCGCCACCGATTCCGCGTTGGAGCGCCGCCTCAGCGGTCTCAAGACGCTCATCGGCAACACCCCGCTGCTCGAGATCGCCTTCGAATTCCGCGGCACCCAGCGAGTCCTCTTTGCCAAGGCCGAGCACCTGAACATGACGGGAAGCGTCAAGGACCGCATGGCCTTGCACATTCTCCGGCAGGCGTATGCCACGGGAGCGCTGCGGCCCGGCGGTCTGATCGTCGAAGCCACGAGCGGGAATACCGGGATTGCGTTCGCCGCGGTAGGGCGGGCCTTGGGCCATTCGGTGGCGATCTTCATGCCCGACTGGATGAGCGAGGAGCGGAAGAACCTCATGCGCTCCTACGGTGCGGAGGTTCGTCTGGTGAGTCGTGAGGAGGGAGGCTTTCGCGGGAGCATCGAGCAGGCCGAGGCGCTCGCGGCCGGCGTGCCCGGGGCGTTTCTCCCCCGGCAATTCCAGAACCAGGACAACAGCGCCGCGCACCAGGCTACCACGGGGCCGGAGATCTGGTGGCAACTGCGCGCCCGCCAGCTGACGCCGGACGCGTTGGTGGCGGGCGTCGGCACCGGAGGGACGCTGATGGGCGCCGGCCGATTCCTCCGTTCGATGCATCCCGGGGTTCGGTTGCATCCGCTCGAGCCGGCCGGCTCCCCCACGCTCTCCACGGGCCACAAGGTGGGCCGCCACCGGATCCAGGGGATCTCCGACGAATTCATCCCGCCGATCCTGGATCTCGGCTACCTGGATTCGATTGTCGCCGTGGAGGACGGAGACGCCATCCTCATGGCGCAACGGCTCGCCCGGGAGCTGGGGCTGGCGGTGGGGATTTCCTCCGGCGCGAACTTCCTCGGGGCCCTGCTGGTGCAGGAAACGCTCGGCCCGGAGGCCACGGTGGTCACGCTGTTCCCGGATGACAACCGGAAGTACCTGAGCACGGACCTGTTACGGGAGGAGCCGGTGCGCCCCGACTATCTCGCGCCGCATGTGCGACTGTTGGGCTTCCGAGGCTTGCGGCGAGTGTGTCGCACCTGCTGTGATCCTGCCGAATGCGCCGCGGGTCTCTCGCCGGCGGAGGCGGCGTTCAATTGTCCGCTGGGGCTCGCCGCTCCGAGTGGGGCGGCGGGGTCGTCGTTCTAGAGCGGCTGTGTCGCCCGCGCGAAGGCCT
>CAZVKD010000388.1:0-2475 GCA_964627675.1 uncultured Gemmatimonadaceae bacterium | reverse complement strand
ACTCCCTCCCACTCTCCTTCGACGAATCGCGGCCGCACGTGGATGCGGTGCTTCCGCTGGAGCCAGTCGGTCAGCGCCTGAGCGCCGATGCCGTGGATCTGCATCGTCCCGATGCCGCACGACTGTACCGGATCGGACGGGGTGAGCAGGCGCACCTGGGGCAGGTCGCCGACGCGCTCCATCCATCGGTTCTTCAAGTAGCGCAGCCGGGCGGCCTTCCGCTCCGCCCCCAGGCTCTCGTGGAACGTGATGGCTTCGGCCACGGCGTTGCGCAATCCCACGGGATGGGTGCCGATCGCTTCGAACTTGCGGATGTCGGCGTCCAGGGAGGCGGGCGCGGGCATGAGGGGCCAGACCGCGGGGATCTTGTCCTTTCGGACGTAGAGGAAGCCGGTGCCCACCGGAGCGGTGAGCCACTTGTGGAGGCTGGTGCCGTAGTAATCGCAGCCCAGGTCGTCCCGAGTGAACGGGAAGTGCGCGAACCCGTGCGCGCCGTCCACGATAGTCTCGATGCCGCGCGCGCGTGCCATGTCACAGATCCGTTTGACCGGGAAGATCTGCCCGGTGGTGTAGGTCACCTGACAGATGTGGATCACGCGGGTCCGCGCCGTGACGCCCCGTTCCACACGGTGATACAGATCGTCGAGGCCGTCCGGCGGCACGGGGTAGGCCACGGTCTTGAGGGCGATGCCGTCGCGCCGCTCGCGCTGGCGCCAGGCGGTGAGCATGCTGGGATAGTCCTGTGTGGTGGTCAGCACCTCATCCCCACGCTTCAGATCGAGGCCCAGCTGGACGATCTCCAGCGCCTCCGTGGTGTTCCGCGTCAGGGCCAGCTCTTCCGGATCGCATCCGAACAGGCCCGCGAGGCGTTGTCGCAGGTTCTCCCGCTGGGGGATCAACAGGTCATCCACCCACAGTGACGGGCTCATGTTCACGATGGTGTTGTAGTGCTCCATTGCCTCCTGGACGACGCGGGGCGCGGGGCTCACGCTGCCGGAATTGAGGTTGATCTGATTGCGATCGACGGTGAACGCGTGCCGCACCTGAAACCAGAAATCTTCGTCCTGGGCCGCCTGCTCGGCGTCGAGGTGCGCGATGCGCTGGACCGCGCGGCCGATCCGGTGCGACGCGTCGGGGCGAAGCGCTGCGGCGGCTGAAAGGCTGATGACGAAATCGCGTCGGTTCATGGCGTGTCTGCTCGGGGTGAAGGGCTCCGGGCCACGGGGGCATCCGTTGAAGCGTGCGCGTAACGTATGGCCCAGGGCGATGAGCGGCGAGTCGCCGGGGCCCGTTTGCGGTGCCGCCGCTCGTGCGCGACCTTGGCCGGTGCCATGAGCCCACACCCCCTCGGCCTGCTCGGCCTCGGCGTGTACCTGCCCGAACACGTGATGGCGAACGACGAGTGGACGGCCTACGTGGACACGTCCGACGACTGGATCACCGAGCGCACGGGGATCAAGCGGCGCCGGATCGCCGCCCCCGACCAGAGTACCGCCGACCTCGCGGTGCTGGCCGCGCAGGCCGGGCTCGCCGATGCCGGGCTCACCGCGAGCGACGTGGACGAGATCATCGTGGCCACGGATACGCCGGAGCGGTACCTGCCCGACACCGCGGCGTTCGTGCAGTATCGCCTCGCCGCCCGCTCGGTGCCGGCCTACGATCTGGCCGGGAGCGGATGCGCCGGGTTCCTCATGGCGCTGGATGTGGCGCGGGCGAGGGTGGCCGACCGGGACCGCAAAATCCTGGTGGTGGGCGTCGAGCTGATCACCCGCCTCATGAACTGGCACGATCGCAACACCTGCGTCCTGTTCGGCGATGCGGCCGCCGCGGTCGTGGTGGGACGCGGCCCGAACGCGGTGGAAATCGTGGCGGCCACCGCGGGCACCGACGGAACCCGGCACGACATCCTCACGCTGGAAGCCGGCGGGACGCGCCTGCCGTTTTCGCTGGAGGTCGCGGAGCAAGGCCTGCATCGGAACCTCGTGATGAAGGGCCGCGAGGTGTTCAAGGAGGCCGTGGGCCGCATGTCCGCGGCGGCCCGAGAGGTCCTTGCCATTGCCGGGCTGACGTTGGACGACATCACGCTCGTGGTACCGCACCAGGCCAACCTGCGGATCCTCGACGCCGTCCGCTCCGAGCTCGAGCTGCCGCCCGAGCGCGTCTTCATCAATGTGCAGGACTACGGGAACACCGGGTCCGCGTCCGTTCCCGTGGCGCTGTGGGAAGCGAGGCAGCAGGGCAGGATCGGCGCGGGAGACCTCGTGCTCCTGATTTCCTTCGGTGCGGGGTTTCACTGGGCGGGAATGGTGCTGCGATTCTGAGCTGAAGAAGGCTGGAAAGGCCGCCGACGCCTGTGGCCGGAGACCTGGGGCACTCCCTGACCGCCGTCAACCCTCCCTGCCCAACCTTCCCAACCTTCCCAACCTTCACAACCTTCACAACCTTCACAACCTTCACAACCTTCACAACCTTCAC
>CAZVKD010000387.1:0-2484 GCA_964627675.1 uncultured Gemmatimonadaceae bacterium | reverse complement strand
GCGCGGCACGTCCCAGACGAGCTGGCGAACGATGTGGCCCTAGATCCCGCCCGCGACCTCCGCGACGCGTTCGGCGATCATGCGATCCAGTTCACCCGGCGCCAGGCCCGCCCCGTGGATCGGCGGCAGATCAATCAGCTTGCGCGCCAGCGCCACCGCCCGAAACTCCACGCGCGGCGGCCGATCCAGCTCCACCAGTAACCAGCCCTTCCGCCCCCGGCGGCCCTGCGCCTCTTCATCCCGCAACTCGCCCCACGGATTCGGACTGACGTACTCCAGCGCGCCGGCGTACCACACGTTCGGCTGCAACTGGCGCGCAACGTGATAGTGCCCCAACGCAACGTAGCTCCACCCGTCCGCGTGAAGCTCGGCCGGATCCACCACCGCACCGCCGTACTCCATCCACGACCGGTCGCCCGGGATCACGCCGGCGATCTCGCCGTGCAGCAGCAACACGTTCCACCGAGCACCGGGATTCGGGGCGAACGGCTCCCGCGGCTGGCGCGAGGCGTCGGCGTGCGGCACACAGAGCACCGAGAGATCGAGGTGCGGAAACTCCAGCCGCCGGCGCCCCTGCACCACGACCTGAACGTCGGGGACGGCCTCGAACAGACGGAGAATGGCCCCGGTCTCCAGCGCCCGCGGTGTGTCATGGTTGCCCGCAATTACGATGATCGGCGCCTCCGGCAGCGCCCGGCGCACCCGACCGAGCTGCGTGAACGACTCCAGAATGGCCGGATTGGTGGGGCGGACCGAGTGAAACACGTCCCCGGCGATCAGCACCGCGTCGGGACGGGCGGCGATCACGTCTTCGATCGCGCTCCGGAACGCCGCCGCCACGTCGGCCTCGCGCTGATTGGTGCCTTGCGGAGTCTGCCTGTAGAACTGCCGGAAGCCGAGGTGGGGATCGGCGAGGTGCGCGAGCCTCACGCGGCGCTCAAATGCGGACCTGGATCCGGGCGGTCACCGTCCAGAGCAGCTCGGCGTCCCTTCCCCCCCGCCCCGACACGACGCGCAGTCGCGCCCGAACACGGGTCTGACTGGCCCCACTGACGAACGTTTGCCACGCCGTGGACCAGATCAAGGAACCGGCCTGCGCCCCGGCCAGCCAGACGGAGGCGGTGTCACCCGCGTCGAGTCCCGACGCCCTGCTCGGGCCGATCGAGCCCTGGACCGACAGATACAGCAGCGTGTCCGTGCCGCGGGCCGCGACCGAGTCAAGCACCACGGACTGAATCACGTCCAGGGAGTCCGGCATCTCCACTTCGTGCAGGGCCGCCAGCTCCCGCGGCAGCCGCGCCACGGCCCTGGTAGTCCACCGACCCGCGGGCGCCACCGCCTCTTCCGGGAACTCGATGCCCATCCACCCCCATGACCGCACCATCCCGATCTGCGAGGCACCCGGCGGTGGAACCCGGCCCAACCGCAGTCGCTCGTCCACCGTCAGGCGCGCGCTCGGCCGCGCCGAGTCCGGCAGCGCCGTCTCCTTCCACGCCTGCCCGGCAAGCCGGGCTCGGGTCCGCAGCGAATCCAGCCGCACATCTAACGCTTTCGGGTGCGCCGCTCCGTCAATCACGCGCTGGCCGATGGCGCCGATGGCGGTGTACTCGCCCACGACGCTGTCCGTGGCGGCCACGCCACCGGTGACGTCCCGATAGACCAGGCTGACCCGCGAGTTGAACAGCGTGTGAACCACGGTCCCGGTCCGAGGCGCATAGCGCAGCGGCTGCGCGTCCTGGGCGGCCCCGGAACGCGCCACCAGGCAAACGAGGAGCGCACCCGCCGACGCGCGCATCAGGGCGCCTCCGGTCCCTCGAGACGCGGCACGCCAGTCAACCAGAGGCCGGCGATGTTCCCGCGCCGGTCGAGTTCCAGGATCAAACCGTCTGCCAGGCGGGTCGCCTGGACTTTGCGCCTGGCTCCGACCCGAACGTGAATGGTCGAACCGTCCTCACTACGCCGGGCCACCAATTGGGTCTCCAGCTCGACGGATGCGATGCCGGGCTGCGAAACCCGCGTGGGAATGAGCAGTCGTCCCCGTTGCTCGACCTCGGGAGGAACGATCGCGGCTGTTTCCGTCTTGGGCCACACCACGATCTCGAGACCACGCATGACGCCATCGGCCACGTCCAGCACAATGAAGGAACCGTCTTTGCCTTCCAGCTCGATGGACCCCGTGAGTCCCCGCCCGCCGTCGAGCCCTTCAAGGCGACCGGAAAGAATCCCGGTCTCGGCATCCCAGCGATAGCGGATCGCCGGCAACGGCCCGGTCAACGCGGCAACTTGAGCGGCCAGTCCCATGGCAGGATTCCGTCCGGAGTGGTGGGCGTGCGTTGGCGAATCTCAACCGCGGGTATAATAGACCCCGTGCCGGAGCGCGACCAGCGACCGGGCTTACGCCGGCGCCGGCGCGCCGTCCCGGGCGCGCGCGAACCGCCCTATCCGCTCCAGCGCGCCGGTCAGGTCTCTCTCGGAGGCGGCGTA
>CAZVKD010000386.1:0-2493 GCA_964627675.1 uncultured Gemmatimonadaceae bacterium | reverse complement strand
GGCTCGCCAAGTATCGGATCGCCTCGGGTCGAGCCCCCGGAACGCCGGGCGCGTCCAACAGGCCGCCGGAGGCGAGGTGCAGGAGGGCCGCTCCGGGCTCCCCCTGATCCGCGGGGACGGCGATGGCGCGCGTCCCCACGGCGCCCTCGAGGCGGGCGCGCGAGCTGACCTCATCCAGCAATCGCGTCTTGCCCGTCCCCGATTCCCCGAGGATGACGGCCACGGCGGACTTTCGCTGCTCCCGTGCAGCCGTCCACGTCGCCATCAGGTGTTGCAGCGCCTCGGCGCGTCCCACCAGCGGCGCGCGACGTGACTCCGCGCCCCGGGTGACCACGGGGTGCAGGTAGTCCGGAATGCGAATGCCGCGCTCGCCGCGGATCCGGTCGGCCAGCGTCGTGAGCTCGGGGGGAGATGCGGCGCCCGACTCGCGCATCAGACGCTCATGTCGCTCGTATTGCTGGAGCGCGCCGGCCCGGTCGCCCGATAGCGCCAAACCGCGCATGACCGTTCCCACCGCCAGCTCCGACAACGGGTCTAGCGCCGTCGCCCGCAGGGCCATCGTGGTTGCCCCGGCGATGTCGCCGCGCGTGACGCAGCCCTCGGCGGCTCGCGCGAGCGCCTGCACCGATCGGTGCCGCCAGGCGAGCCGTTCCGCGGCGAGCCAGTCCTCGAAGCCCGAAGCGTCGGGCAGTGAGAATCCCTCGAAGAATTCGCCGCCGACCAGTTCCGCCGCGGCTGTCCACTCGCCCGTGGCCGTCAGCTCTTCGAGCCGGTCCACGTCCAGCGTGACGGCGCGGGGCGTCAGCTCGACCTGATCGCCGCGTACAGCCACGACGTCCTCTCCCGCGGCGTGGCGCAGCGCCCGGATAGCTTCGCGGAGCGAGTGGCGGGCGCTGCTCTGGGGCTTATCCGGCCAGAGAAGGGCTACCATGTGATCGCGCGTGCGCGCGCGTTTGGGCGATCGAGCGAGGTAGACGAGGAGGGCCAGGTTCTTACGCCACAACAACTCGGCCGGCGCGGGTTGGCCGTCCACCAGCACCTCGACCGGGCCGAGTGTGCGGCAGGTGATCATTGCCGGCGCGGGCAGGCGAGCGCCTCCAGGCGCTGGCGCGCCGTGTCGGCTCGGGCCGCGTACACCGGCACTCCGCCGGCCCAATCACGGGCCACGTGCGTGTACGACGCGCAGACCTCCCAGTCGGCCTCGCCGGCGCGGTCCAGCAGTCGGGCGCGACGCCAGCGTGCGAGCGTTCGCAGGGACCAATCCACCTCGGTGGTCTGCGGCGGTCCTGTCGGTGACACGAACGTGGCGTCGTGTTCCGCCCATCGAAGCTCGCGCCGCGCCGCATCCGGATTCCCCGATCGGTCGAGCCACTCGGCCCGGAGCAGGCGCACGACGCCTGGAAGCGTCGGGTCCTCATCGGGGGGCACGGAGTCCCGCGGGATCGGGTCCAGTCGATCGAGCGCGTCGCGCCACCGCCCGTCGAGACTCGCAAGCGTGGCGTCGAGCACCGCGCGTTGGCTCCAGGTCATGTCGGTGGGCCAAGCGCTCCGCAGGCGCTCCGCCGGCTCTGGTTGCGTCACCGCGAGCACGCTCAACGCCCAGTTGGCTCGCTGCCGCGCCGTTCGGTTGGTTCCCGGGCCTGCGAGGCGTTGCAGCCGTTGCCGGATGGCTGGCAGCGCCCCGCGCCATCCTCCTTCTGGGTCAACGAATGCGAGAACGGCCGGCAGTTGGGCGGCAAACGAGTGAAGCTCCTCATCGGGGAAGCGCGCTGCGAGTTGCCGCAGTCGGGCCTCGGCGGAATCAGGTCGCCCGAGGGCGACGAAGCCGAACACGAGCGCAATGAGGCCCGACCGCTGGAAGTGCGACCGCGGATCCCGCGCGAACTCGCGTCCCAACGATAGCACGCCGTCGAGGGCGTCGAACGTTGGCAGCAACCGGGGCGCCAGGGGCAGGAGCGGAGACCCGGCGATTTCCGGTGTGCGGAGCGCCACGCGCAGACGCCCCTCCGCCGCGACCGCGTCGGTGAATCGCCACGCGAAGCCTGTTTCCACCAGCGCCCGGAGGTTAATGGTAAAGGCATCGCTGGGCTGTCCGCCCATGGTGGTGAGCCACCGAGCCAGCGCGGAATCGGCACCCGCCGAATCTCCCTCGGCCGTGTAGGCCCAAGCCAGATGCTCCCAGGCAGGCGCGAAGTCGGAGCGCAGCTCCGCAGACCTCTCGAACGCCTCGATTGCCTCGCGGCGCGCATGGCCGACCAGGGGACCGCGGTGGAAGAGCTCCTCCCCGAGGGACCACCAGACGAGGGCGGATTGGAAATGTCGCTGGGAGGCCCGCAACAACGTGTCCAGTCGCGCGGCAATCGGCACCCCGGGAGCACGCAACAGGCTCTGGTAATGAGGCGGAAAAGAATCGGCGGCTCGGACGAACCGTCTGATCTGTCGTGGGTCGTGCGGTAACGCCTGCCATCGCTGGACATCGTACAGGCGCCAGGA
>CAZVKD010000385.1:0-2505 GCA_964627675.1 uncultured Gemmatimonadaceae bacterium | reverse complement strand
CTGCTCCAGCTCCTTGTGCCGCTTGTAGGCGATCCAGGTATCAATCACGTCCTGGGTGAACACGTCGCCTTCCAGCAGGAAGGCGTGGTCCCGCTCCAGCGCATCGAGCACTTCGCCGAGCGAACCCGGCGTGTTCTTCACGAACCGGCGCTCGTGCGGCTCCAGCTCGTACAAGTCCTTGTCAATCGGCGCCGGCGGCTCGATCCGGTTCTTGATGCCGTCCAGTCCCGCCATGAGCATGGCCGAGAACGCGAGATACGGATTGCAGGAGGGATCCGGCGCCCGGAACTCGATGCGCTTGGACTTGGCCGATTTAGAGTACACCGGAATCCGGCAGATCGCGCTCCGGTTCCGCTGCGAGTAGATGAGGTTGATCGGGGCTTCATAGCCCGGTACCAGCCGGCGGTAGGAATTGGTGGTCGGGGCGCAGATCGCCAGGAGCGCCGGGGCGTGTTTGAGCAAGCCGCCGATGTAAAACCGCGCCGTCTCCGATATCAGCCCGTAGCCCTCCGCCGAGTAGAACAGGTTCTTCCCGTCCTTCCACAAGCTCTGGTGCACGTGCATGCCTGAGCCGTTGTCGCCGAACAAGGGCTTCGGCATGAACGTCGCCGTGTACCCGTGCTCGGCGCACACGTTCTTCACCACGTACTTGTACATCATCATCTGATCGGCCATGCGCACCAGGGTGCCGAAGCGCATGTCAATCTCGGTCTGGCCCGCCGTGCCCACTTCGTGATGGTGGACCTCGACCTCGACCCCGGAGCGCTCGAGCGCGAGCATGATCTTGGAACGCAAGTCCTGGAGCTTGTCCGCCGGCGGGACCGGGAAGTAGCCCTCCTTGTGCCGCGGACGGTGGGCGAGGTTGGGCGAGCCGCCGTTGGACCCCGAGTTCCAGATGCCTTCTTCGGCGTCAATGTGGTAGTAACCCTCGTGTGCGTTCTGGTCGAACCGAACCGAGTTGAAGATGTAGAACTCCGCCTCCGGTCCCCAGTAGGTGGTGGTGGCGATTCCCGTCTTCACCACGTGCTGCTCCGCCTTTTTGGCGATGTAGCGCGGGTCGCGGCTGTAGCGATCTCCAGTCATCGGATCCAGGATGTCGCACACCAGCACCAGCGTGGGGACCTTGAGGCAGGGGTCCACGAAGGCCGAGCCCGCGTCGGGGATGAGCAGCATGTCGCTCTCGTTGATCGCCTGAAACCCGCGAATGCTGGAGCCGTCAAAGCCCAAGCCGTCCGAGAACGTGTCCGGCGTGAGTTCACGCACCGGGAGGGAGAAGTGTTGCCAGGTGCCCGGGAGGTCGGTGAAGCGGACGTCCACGACCTGGACGCCGGCGTCACGTGCCATGCGAATCACGTCGTCGGGGCCTGGGGCGGTCGCAGTGGCGCTGGTCCCCGCGCGCGCGGTAGCGGGGTTCGGCATGGTTGCGGTCATCGCGTTGTTCCTCCGGGGGCCGAGGCGTGGGTGAAGTGCTGGGATCGGGCGAGAACGGACGCAATAATAGGACCACGCCACGTCAGTGTCAATTGAAACGTGCCATTTCTGCCATGATTTACGATCACATCGCCACAGATTAACGAGAATATCGGGAGATGCTGCAGTGTTTGTGCATCAAGTGGCATTCAGTCCACATCAGTTACGCGATATTACGCCCTGGCGTGGGATGATTCGGCCGGCCGATCGGCCCGATTGGAAAGATCAGTCGGCGTTCTGCGCCACTTCGAGGAACCGCTCGCGCTGGCCCGGCGTCACCATGTCACGGAGGATTACCTCGCGCGTAATGCGCGCGATGACCGAGTAGGCGCGCCCCGCGGCGGTCACCCAGCGCTGCCACTCCAGCTCGTCCAGCGCCGCGCTTAAAGGACCGTCGTCAAGCCCGCTGGCGCGCTGGATCGCGTCCGCCGTGACGCGATCACCCAGTGCGGCGATGGCTGACAAGACATGCTGAGCGTCGCGGCTCAACCGGCGGAACCCCACCCGCGTGGCGGCGACGATGGGGTCAGGGAGCTCGCCGGGAAGCGTCTGGTCCAGGGTCTTGGCGGGCTGGGGCCACGCCTCTGCTTGGCCGGCCAGTTCCATCCCCAGCGCAATGGCGTGTACGAGCTCCACCACGAGCAACGGGATACCCGCCGAATCGGCGAACACGCGCCGGGTGATACGATCCAGTGCCTCGTCCGAATAGTCGGGGAAGGCCCACTGAGCAATCGCGCGGGCATCGCCGAGGGTGAGGCGATCCAGCGTGACCGTCACGCCCGGCAGGTCACGGCCGATACGCGCGCGCAGGTCGTCCATCTCGCCCCGCGGGACATAAGGTGCGGCGGTCAGCAGCAACAGGACGGGCAGCGTGGCGAGGTCGCGGGCGAGTGCCGCGATCTCGGCGAGCGACTCCTGATCCGCCCAGTGTGCGTCATCGAGCGCAACGACGATGGGGTTTTCCTGCGCAGCCGCCCGGAGCACATCGGCGAGCGCGCGTCCCGCTCGGCCGCGGTCTTCCTCCCTCGGCGCGCC
>CAZVKD010000384.1:0-2512 GCA_964627675.1 uncultured Gemmatimonadaceae bacterium | reverse complement strand
GGACGCGGCATCGGCATCGAGCGGGAGGTGCTCATCGCGTTCGACCTGCTCCTGGTCGTGGTCGTGGGCCTGCTGCTCTACTCCGTCTCCGCGAGGAACTCCGGGTCGCCTCCCGGCGCGTTCGACGTCGTGCAAGTCGTGCTGGTGGTCAGTGCGTTGGTCACGGATGTGGTGGCGCTGTGGGCCATCGCCGCGCGCATCACCGACTTCGGGTTCACCCCGAACCGGGTGGCGGCCCTGGGGATGAACGTGATTCTCCTGATCAATCTGGCGTGGTCCGCCGTGCTCTACACGGGATTCCTGAGAGGACGCGGACCCTTCACGGTCCTCGAGAAATGGCAGACGGACTATCTGCCGGTCTACGCGGTGTGGGCCGCGATCGTCGTCATCGTCTTCCCGCCGCTGTTCGGATACATCTGAGGGGCGGCACCTCCCCGTTCGCTGAACCGACCATAGGGACGCGGCGCCGTATCTATTGCGATACCAGGAGCACCAGCGTCACGACGTTGCCGGCCGCCAGAGACCAGCCCACGCGTTTCAGGTGGCGCGGATGAACGCGCACGGCGGCCGCTCCGAGAGTCACCAAGGCGGTGGGGAGAACGCCGAGCACTGCCAGCGTGTGTGGCGCCCCACTCCCGGCGGCCACGAGTGCGGCGATCATCGCCGCCAGCGAGAGCGTGGGCGAAGCCCAGACGGTCCACGGCGACCCCCGCCCCGGCCGGGCACGGGCCTTGATGGCGTGCACGCCCAACGTCGCGAGCCAGAAGCACGTGAGCCATGTGCCGGCCGCGATGGCCGCGTGGACCTCGTCACCGCGACCGGCGCCTGCGATCGGCAGGAGCATCACTGCAAACGCTCCCGCCATGAGAAGCTCGGCGGCGAGCGTCTTCGGCTTGCCCCACAGGACCGACGGGGCCAGGGCTGCGGCGAGCGCGGCCGGAAGCAGGGCCGACATCCGCGCCGCCGGTGGCGCGAGGGTCATGCCGAGCGCCGCCCCGCCGGCCCCCAGCAGCCCGAGCACCGCGGCCCGGCGGCGCGCCACGCCCCTCATGTCATCCCATGCTCGCCCGTGCCGGAGCCCCTTGAGCACCGTGATGGGTCCGTTGACCAGAAACCCCGACGTGGCGGCAATGGCGAAGCCAAGGCCGGCCACACTGGGCCCGCCGAGGAAGAAGCCGGTAAGGAGCGGGAAGGCCAGCATCGCATACGCCCCGTGCTCCCGGGGCCACAGGCGTCGCGATGACGGTGCCTGGGAGGGCGGGCCCGCGGTGGCGCCGCCCGCGGTCGCGGTCACGCCGCAACCGGCGCCGCGGGTTCGTAGGCGCAGAACGGGTCGGACCCGAGCGGGTCCCCCGTCATGGCGAACGCCCGCGCGCGCGAGCCGCCGCAGGCCCAGCGGAACTCGCACCCGCCACACTTTCCGGTGAGCGCATCCGCGTTGCGGAGCAACAGCAAGGCCGGCGCAGTCCGATAGATGTCCGACAGCGGGCGCTCGCGGACGTTGCCCAAGTGCGGATACGGGAGAAACCCGGCCGGGTACACGTCACCGCGATGCGACACGAAGATCACGCCGTTGCCGTCCCGCACTCCGAACCCCAGCCGCTTGGCGAACCGCCCGATCTCGGCAGGCGATACGCCCTCGGCCTCCTTGCGTTGAATCCAGAAGCGCCGGTAGTGAGGGGCTTCGACCGTGCCGACGTGGAACGGGGCCTCGCGCCCGATCTCGTAGACCCACGCGAACAGCCGCTCGACCTCGTCGGCCGTCGGCATGCCCAAGTGCGTGCCCCGCCCCACCGGCACCAGAAGAAACAGGCTCCAGCGCCGCACGGGCGGGCTCGCTTCCGCCCGCAGCACGTCGAACAACGCCGGCAGGTGCGGCAGCGTGGCGGTCGTCACGGTGGTGTTGATCTGGACGGGGATCCCGAACTCCCGCGCCCAGGCAAGCGCCCGCATCGAGTTGGCGAAGGTGCCGGGAACGCCGCGAAACGCGTCGTGGATCTCGCTGCTGGGGCCGTCCAGACTCAGGCCCATCGCCGCCACGCCCAGCTCCTTGAACCGCGCCACGTGCTCGCGCCGGAGGCTGGGCGTGGTGCTCGGCGTGATGGAGATCGGCAGCCCGATCTCCCGTCCGTAGGCGATCAGGTCCATGATGTCAGGGCGCTGCATGGGATCGCCGCCGGTCAGGATCAGCATGCTGCCCAAGTCCCTCACGTCCCGCATCAGCGCCCGCCCCTCGCTGGTGGACAGCTCGAGCGGATCGCGCTGCTTGATCGCGTCGGCCCGGCAGTGCAAGCAGGCCAGCTCGCAGGCGATCGTCGTCTCCCAGTACACGTTGCGTGGCGCGGCCTCGAACACATAGCCCGGATACGTCGTTCCCGCGGCACGCGCGGCATCGTCGGCCGGCAGGGACTGGTGGAGCGCGGGTGCGTGTTTCACGGCGATTCCCCGATGATCAGCCCTGAAGAACGTCGCGTGCCGCGGCTTCGGTGCACGCGAGCTCGGCCTCGGTATG
>CAZVKD010000383.1:0-2514 GCA_964627675.1 uncultured Gemmatimonadaceae bacterium | reverse complement strand
TCGCGAGCTGCACGGGCGCCGGCAGCTCGACCGAATCCGACGAACCCGATCAACGGCGCGACGCCGAACGACACGAGGCGCACGACGTGCAGCACGCGCTCGAGGTCGCGCTCGGCGCCCGCCTGCAGGAGCCGGCGGCCGGCGAGAGGGTGGCGATGGTCTCGAACGCCGAGAGCGGACCGCGCCACTCGGTCGGCACCGCCGCATCCGGGCGAAGCGCTCGGTCGCCACGATCTCTGCGAGCGTCGGCAGGGTGACGGCGCACGGTAGCGCGTCGACGCTGCCGGAGAAAGCGTCGCACGGCGCCGGCCTCGATCGATCCCGGCACCTTGACATGGTGGAGCTGGTTGATCGATACAGAGCCAGATCTGAGTTCTCCATCGACCCCCTGCGGGGGTAGACCGGCGATGACGGAAACTGGGATACGACGGGACGTGGGCCGGCAACGAGGTCGACGCCTCATTGGTGCGGACAGCCCGACTCTGAGTTGGACCCGACGTCCTCGGCGTACCGATGATTGTCGCCGCGATCCCGCGGGACCGCGAGCACGATTGGTAGACTGGTCTTTGTGCAGGACGTCACGCCGGCCCCGACCACAGGAGGGGCCGCGATGGAAGTGATCCATGCCCGCTGTGCGGGCCTCGATGTCCACAAGAAGACGGTGGTGGCGTGTGTGCGGGTGGCGGAGGGGGCGGCGGTGCGGCACGAAGTCCGGACGTTTGGGACGACGACGGCCGAGCTCGAAATGCTGAGCGCGTGGCTACGCAGCGAGAGGTGCACGCACGCCGTGCTGGAATCGACGGGCGTGTACTGGAAGCCAGTGTGGGCCGTGCTGGCGGGGGAGGACCTGACGCTGGTCCTGGCGCACGCGGCGGCGGTCCGAAACATCCCGGGCCGCAAGAGCGACGTGAAGGATGCGCGGTGGTTGGCCGATCTGCTGGCCCACGGGCTGGTGCGGCCGAGCTTCGTGCCGCCGGCAGCCCAGCAGGCGCTGCGCGAGCTGACGCGGACGCGCAAGCAGCTCGTGCGGGAGGTCACGGCGCACACGCAGCGGATTCAGAAGCTCCTGGAGAGTGCGAACGTGAAGCTCGGGTCGGTGCTGACGGACGTACTCGGGCCGAGCGGGCGGGCGATCGTGGAGGGACTGGCGGCGGGCGAGACCGACGCGGAGCAGTTGGCGGATCGGCTGCATGCGCGCTCGCAGGCGAAGCGACCGGCAGTGGTCGCCGCGCTCCACGGGGCGCGGCTCCAGCCGCATCAGCGCGTGCTGCTCCGCCAACATCTCGCGCTGATCGAGAGCGTGGAGGCGAGTGTCGCCGTGATCGAAGCGGAGATCGTGGCGGCGCTCGAGTCGTTTCGCGGCGCCGTCGAGCGGCTCGTGACCATTCCGGGCATCAGCACGACGGCGGCGGCGATCGTCGTCGCGGAGATCGGGACCGACATGGCCCGGTTTCCGACGGCAGGGCATCTCCGCTCGTGGGCGGGCCTCTGTCCCCGCTTGGACGAGAGCGCGGGGAAGCACGGCTCGCGGCGCATTCGGAAAGGCGCGCCATGGCTCAAGCCGATCCTCGTGCAGTCCGCCTGGGCGGCCGTGCGGGTCCCGCATAGCTACAGCCGCGCCTTGTATCACCGGCTCGCCCGCCGCGGCGGGAAGAAGCCGGCGATCGTGGCTGTGGCCGCCGCGCTCCTGACCGCGATCTACCACATGCTGCGCACCGACCAGCCCTATCGCGATCTCGGCCCGCACCATCTCTCCGAGGCCGACCGGCGACGGAAGGCGCATCGCTTGGCGACGCAGCTCAAACACCTCGGCTACGAGGTCACCCTCCACGAGGCTGCGTGATGCAGCGTCGTGCAGTTACTTGGTAGCTGCCCACCCATGGGAGGTCAGGTGCGAATCCCGAGATCACGACCAACCGCCATCGCGCTCGTCGCCAGTATCCTGCTCGTCCCGACCGCGGAGGCGGCCAGACAGGCGCCCGCGTGCACCGCCACGAACGAGGGGACGCTCGGCACCGTCACCGCGACGCGGCGCATCGGCACGCGGCGCCCGTTCGTCGTGGCGGCCAGCGTGTCGCGCGACACCGAAGCCGAGACGGTCGTGCACCGGCTCGTCATCCGGCGCGGACGAGCGACCGTGCTCGAGGTCGAGGCGCGGATTCCCCCCGACGCGCCGAGTGAGATACGCGCCGCCCTCGGCAGGGGCTACAAGGGCGCGCGCGAGGTGCTCGTCCGGTCCGACGGACAGCAGTATCGGGCCGTCGTCGACGGGCGGGAGTCGGCGCCGTTCGCCGCGGGCGCGGCGCCCGACACGCTGACCTTCCCCGACGGCACGCCGCTGCCGCCCGTGCGCGCCAGCCGCCTGGTGAAGCGGCTCCTGCGCAAGGTGGAGCGGCTCGGTCCGCCTGCGTGCCTGGAGGCGGGCGAGATCCCCGGAGCGGCGACGACACGCACGGCCCCGGCGCGCGCGGGCGTGCGGGTGCCACCGGGCACCCCCAGGGCGATCTGCCGGAC
>CAZVKD010000382.1:0-2516 GCA_964627675.1 uncultured Gemmatimonadaceae bacterium | reverse complement strand
GAGATCACGGGGGGCGGGGCTGACGTGGCGTTCGAGGCGGTTGGCGCTCCGGCCACGATCCAGGCGGCCTACGGGCTGCTGAAGCGCGGCGGTCGCCTGTGCGTGATCGGGTATTCGGCCGAGGACGTGACGCTGTCTGCCGCGCGGCTCATGTACTACGAGCTGGAGGTTGTCGGCTGCCTGGGTTGCGGGGCGGGCGAGTACCCGGAAATCATGAGCCTGGTGGCCGCGGGCAGGATTAAGCTGGATCCCATCGTGAGCGGGACGGTTCCGCTGGATGGTATCAACGAAGGAATGGACCGGCTGCGGCGCGGCGAGGGCGTGCGCTGGGTGGTGACTCCATGACCGGCGATCCGTTGAAGCGCTTCGAGGCGGAGCACGACGCGGCGCTGGCGGCTCTCGCGCGGCTGGAGGCCGCCGCGCTGGCGCTGGAAGGCGGCGAACCTCCCGAGGTCCACCTTGCCACGGCGCGCGCCGTGCACGCCGAGCTCTGCACGGCGGTTCGGGCGCACAACGAAGCGGAGGAGGACGCCCTGTTCGATCTCATGGGCGAGGACGCCCCGACCGCGCTGTTCGTGCAGGAGCATCACCTGTTGCGACAAATGGAAGCCGAACTGGCCGGTGCGATCGAGGCCGACGATGCCGCCCGGCGCGTGCCGCCGGTGGCGCTGAACATCGTGGCCCTCTTGCGAGGGCACATTCAACGAGAAAACGAGGTCCTCTTCCCCATGGCGAGGGCCCTGCTGGGGTCGGCGGGGCTTGCCGTCGTGGCCCGGAGGCTGGGAACGTCCTAGGTGCCGGTCCTGTGACCCGCGCGGTTAACACCAACGTCCTGCTCTACGCCATCAGCTCGCGGCCCGAGGAAGCACCGAAAGCGGAGAAAGCGCTCGCGTTGCTCACTCAACTGGATCTGGCGCTCTCCGTACAGGTGTTGCAGGAGTTCTATATCCAGGCGACCCGAGCGTCGTCCGCGTCGCCGCTGTCGCACGAGACGGCGGTGGCGTTCATCAGCACGTTGCTGCGGTTCCCGGTCCAGGAGATCACGGTGCCGCTCATGCATGCCGCCCTGGCGAGCCGGCAGCGGTGGGGGATCAGCTACTGGGACGCCGCCATCATTGAGGCCGCACGAGCCATCGGCTGCGGCGAGATCTGTTCGCAGGACTTCCAGCACGGGCAGGATTTCGGCGGCGTTCGGGTCATTGATCCCTTTCGGTAGCGGGTCCCACACCCGTTCCCCGTGCGAAGCGAAGGCCAGACCCCCGGCTCTGGTCCGCTGCGTGCGCCGGAGGCGACCGAGGACTGGGCTTTATCGAGCCGCCGGTGCCCGCGGCAGAGGCTCCGGCAAGTCCGCCACCACGTACGCCATCACCGCCATCGCCGCGACGCACAGCGCCATTTCCCGCGGATCCAGTTTGTCCACCGTGTCGGCGTCGGTGTGGTGATACCAGAAATACCTGGTCCCATCTACGTTGAGGCCCATCACCGGAACGCCGTCTCGCGCCAGCGGGCCGATGTCCGCACCACCCCCGCCGCGCGTGATCCGGCCCGCCTCGATGCGATCGAGCAGGCGGCCCACCTGCTGAACGGTGGCGAAGGCCGCGTCGGATCCTGAGAAGCCGAACCCCTGGGGCTTGAACACGCCGGCATCTGACTCGATGGCGAGCACGTGCTTGGGCACTTCGGCGAGATGTTGGTCTCGATAGCCACGCCCGCCATGCAATCCGTTCTCTTCGTTGGTCCAGAGCACCACGCGCACCGTGCGGCGCGGCCGCAGCCCCAGCCGCTTCAGCAATCGCACGGCCTCCCACGCGACCACACTGCCACCGCCGTCGTCCATGGCGCCCTGGCCCACGTCCCACGAATCAATGTGCCCGCCCACCACGACCACTTCCTCGGGCCGCTCGGAGCCCACGACGTCCGCCATCACGTTGCGCGACTGCGCATCGGGCAGCGTCTGCGCGCTCATCTTCAGACGCACCACGATCCGCTGGCCGCGCTCCTGCATGCGCTGGAGCATCAGCGCGTCTTCGACCGTGATGGCCGCATGGGGGATGCGCGGCACCGAATCGCTGTAGCTCATGGCTCCCGTGTGCGGGGTCTGCTGCGAGTACGGCGTGACGGAACGAATCAGGCTCGCCACGGCGCCCGCGCGAGCTGCCGCGTCGGCGCCACGGCCACGGTACTGAACCGTCTCGCCGTAGTTCGTGAAAGGGACGTTGAACAGCACGATCTTGCCGCGGGCCTCCGACGCCCGGGCGATGAGATCCGCGAACCCGGAAACCACCAGCACGCGCGCGGTGATTCCCTCCGCCGGCGTCCCAACGCTCCCGCCGAGGCCGAGCATCGGGAGCCGGCGGTGGCGCGGCTCGACCAGCTCAGCGGACTCTTCTCCAAGCACCCAGCGTGGAACCATGACCGGCTCGGCGCGCACGTTGTCCAGGCCGACCCGGAGCATCTCCTCCAGAATCAAGAAGAGGGCCCGCTCCAGCTTATCCGTGCCCGAGAAACCCGGCCCG
>CAZVKD010000381.1:0-2536 GCA_964627675.1 uncultured Gemmatimonadaceae bacterium | reverse complement strand
GACGCCGTCCCCGCCGCCAGGAAGCCCTACCTGCGCTCGGCCGTGAACCGCGCGTACTACGCGATGTTCTATGCGGTTCTCGCGCTCCTGGCCAGCCGCCAGAGTGAGACTTCACGTCACAGCGGCGCGATCGCGCAGTTCGATCAGCTGTATGTCAAGCCCGCGCTGTTCCGCCCGGAGCTCTCACGATGGCTGCATGACGCCTTCCTTCGACGGCAGACAGCCGACTATGGTTCGGGCAGCGCACCGCCGCGCCAGGAGATTGTCCCGCGCGGCACGAAATGATTGGACAGCCCTTTGGAGCAAGGAGAATGGGGTATGTCCAGACAGAAACCAAGCGAGGCTGGGGCCTCGGAGGGAGCCCGGAGGGCGACCGGAGAGGCCTCAGCCTCACGGCCGCGCGCGGGGCGGGGCCGGTGGTCGGCTCGGCGGAAGGTGTCGGTGGTGTTGGAGTTCCTGCGAGGCGCAGACCTCGAGAGTCTCAGTCGCCGCCATGGGGTGACCGCCGCCACCCTGTCGGCGTGGCGCGATGACTTTCTGGCGAGCGGGGAGGCCGGGCTCAAGCGGCGGGAGGTCGCGGTCGAGGCCGAGGAAACGCGTCGGCTGAAGAGCGTCGTCGCGGAGCTGGCCACTGAGAAGGAGTTGCTCCGCGAGAAGATTCGCCACCTGGAGGCCACCGGCCCTTTGGGCTGGTGGAGGTCGAAGCGATGAGTCGCCAGACTTCGCCCTCCACGCAGCAGCCGTACGGGGTGGCTCGGGTCCTGCGCGTCTGGGAGATGCCGCGGTCCACGTTCTACGCACAGCGGGTGCGCCGGGCGCAGCCGGCCACCGGCCCGCGAGGGCGTCCACCGATCGTAGACGAGGCCACCTTGCTCGCCCACATTCGCACCGTCATTGCCGAGAGTCCGTTCCACGGCGAGGGGCACCGCAAGATCTGGGCGCGGTTGCGCACCCTGAAACAGGTGCGGACCTCCCAGCGTCGCGTCCTGCGGGTCATGCGGGCCGCGGACCTGCTGTCCCCTGCTCGGCAGCCCGAGCCCGTGGTCGAGCGCCCGCACGAGGGGACCATCGTGACCGACCAGCCCAACCTGATGTGGGGCACCGATGCCACCGCGGCGGTAACCCTGGGCGAGGGCACGGCGACCATCTTCGCGGCCATCGACCATTGCACCGCCGAGTGCGTCGGGATCCACGCCGCCAAGCACGGTGATCGCTTTGAAGCCCTGGAGCCCGTGCGCCAGGGCGTTCGCGACCACTTCGGGGCGCTCGCCCCGGCCGTCGCCACCGGGCTCGCGCTGCGGCACGATCACGGCAGCGTGTACCTCAGCACGGACTTCCAAGCCGAGATCACCTTCTTCGGCATGACCTCCTCGCCGGCCTTTGTCCGACAGCCGGAAGGCAACGGCTGCATCGAGCGGTTCTTCCGAACCTTGAAGGAACAGCTCCTCTGGGTCCGGCACTTTTCGACGATCGAGGAGCTCCGCCAGGCGCTCCTCGCCTTCAAAGAGACCTACAACCGTGATTGGCTGATCGCGCGACTCGGGTACCGCTCGCCGGCGCAGGTGCGTCAGGCGTTTGCCGTCAGGCCCGCGGCCTGATTATCATCAACGCGCTGTCCAATTCTCGTGCGGCGGTACACCCGCGGGGTCAAGTGACGTCGCCAAGTCATACTCTGTCGAGAGACCGGCACCATGCTGGGGAGGCCAACTAAATCCGTCAGTACCCACGCCGAAGACGGTGGTTATTCGTGAACTCGCTCCATAATATTCAAACCAGCGATTGTCCCCTTCGACGATCCGAAAGATATTGAATGGATGACCAATCCACTCGTATCGAATGAAGGCATCGATTAGCACATCGACGCCAGCGTATGGCAGACTTCCGCCGCCGCCGCCGCCACTATCTCCGTCACCACCGCCTCCAGGATCGCCGCCACCCGGCGGATCACATGACGCAAACTCAGGATCACACGAACCCGGATCTTCCTCTACGACCGTGCACACGTACTGAAAACACTCGTCGAATGGGATGCACCCCTCACTGCCCGTACATATGTCGGTTGGGCAGGCGTACTCACTGGCGGTGTCCTCGCCGCCCTGGCACAGAAACATCCCGGCGCAGACGAACATCTCCTCACACACTTCCCCTTGTGCCCAGCCGACTGAAGGGTGGAGCAACACTAGCGCCCACGCACCAACCCACACTTGAAGAGAGTTGATCAGAACGCGACATACTCTGGAAGTGATCATGATCCCTCCACCGCTTCGCCCAGCGTGTGACTTCAGGGTGTGTCCGCAAGAAACTCTTCAATAGCCTTCGAGAACGTGTCGTAGGGTCTGGCACCGGCGATCAAGATCCCGTGCAATTGGCCACCCTCTGGCCTACCAACGACGAATGACGGCGTCCCGGTTACACCGACAGAACGACCATCCTTCATGTCACGCTGCAGTGCCGGCTCGAAACGAGCGCCGTCAGCTACACACCCATTAAACGTTCGCATATCCAGACCAAGGTCAGTCGCAAACCCACTGAACGC
>CAZVKD010000380.1:0-2538 GCA_964627675.1 uncultured Gemmatimonadaceae bacterium | reverse complement strand
AACGCGGAGAGGATCCTGATCGCGGCGGAGTGCATCGGCGACGGCCGCTGGTTCGTCGACAAGGCGACGCAGTACGCCTGCGAGCGGATTGTCTTCGGCCGGCCGATCGGGCAGAACCAGGGCGTGCAGTTCCCGATCGCGCGCGCCCACGCCGCCACCGAGGCCGCCGCCCTGATGGTCGCGAAGGCCGCCGCGCTGTTCGAGGCGGGGCGCGCGTGCGGCCCCGAGGCGAACATGGCCAAGCTGCTCGCCAGCGAGGCCTCGTGGGCCGCCGCCGACATCTGCCTCCAGACTCACGGCGGTTTCGGCTTCGCGACGTCGTTCGACGTCGAGCGCAAGTTCCGCGAAACCCGACTCTACCAGGTCGCCCCCGTCTCGACCAACCTGATCCTCGCCTACCTCGCCGAGCACGTGCTCGGCCTGCCGAGATCGTATTGATGGCCGCTCCCGTCATCGCGGGGCCACGCGGTGGCCGTGGCGATCCAGAGCGGGCGACGCGACGGAGCGGAGGCCGCTGATGGTGTGGACGGCCCCCGGACGGCATCGATGTGCCAAGCTGGGTGTTGTCGCAACCAAGCTGAAGGGGACCGTCCGAGATGAAGGCTATCATCCTTGGGTTGGATATCGCCAAGCAAGTCTTTCAAGTTCACGGGGTCGATGCGAGCGGCGCGGTGGTGCTGCGCCGTCGGCTGCGGCGGCGTGACGTCGTGGCGTACTTCGCTCGGCTCGAGCCGGCGGTGGTCGGCATGGAGACGTGCGCCACGGCCCACTTCTGGGCGCGCGGGCTTCGGGCGTGCGGTCACGACGTGCGACTGATGCCGGCGCAGTGCGTGAAGGCATACGTGAGGCGCAACAAGCACGACGCGGCCGACGCGGAGGCGTGCTGCGAGGCGGTGCAACGGCCCGGCATGCGGTTCGTGCCGGTGAAGAGCGAGGCCGCTCAGGCGGCGCTGATGAAGCATCGGGTGCGCGAGACCTTGATGCGCCAGCGGACGATGCTGGTGAACGCGTTGCGCGGGCACCTGGCGGAAATCGGGATGGTCGCGCCCAAGGGCCGCGAGGGCGCCGCCCAGCTCTGCGCGCTGGTGGAGGAAGAGTCGGACGAGAGCCTGCCGGCGGAGGCCCGGACGGCGCTGCGCCCGCTCGTCACCCTGTTGACCGTGCTCGGAGAGAGGATCGCGAGCCTCGGCCGGGAGATCGAGACCGCCCACCGGCGCGACCCCAGGAGCCGACTGCTGGCGACCATCCCCGGGATCGGTCCGATCATCGCCGATACGCTCGTCAGCAGTGTCCCGGACCCCGGGGCGTTCCGATCGGGGCGGGACTTCGCCGCCTGGATCGGCTTGACACCGCGCCAGAACTCGACCGGCGGCAAGCAACGCCCGGGGCGCATCACCAAACGCGGGGATACCTACCTGCGTCGCCTGCTCGTCAACGGCGCCCACGCCGTCGTGCAAAAGGCTCGACCGGGCAAGACCAGCCCATGGCTCCTCAGCCTCTTGGAGCGGCGCCCACCCATGCTGTGCGCCGTAGCGCTGGCCAACAAGATGGCCCGTACCGCCCTGGCGGTGATGCGCACGGGCCAACCCTACCGCTCCAGGCCCGCAACGGCTTGACGCGCCCGCAGGCCAGGAGCGCAAACGACTTGCAAGGACGGAACGGGATGGTGTCATCGCGACCAGCCGCAGACCGGACACCCCGCAGCAACCCACGGGCTCCTCAGCCCGCGCCCCTGATCGGGACCGGTCCGCGGACGCCATCGAGGCCAGCGGTCAGCCGACCGCACAAACAGGCCGGACACATGACCGCAAGCGATCATCATCGATCCCAATCGATCCATGCAAACCGGGGGACCGTCCACACATGGGTCGCTTCGGCTTCGCCTCGCAACGACGAAGCCGTCTCTGACCGCCGAGCCCGTCGCATGACCGTCCAGCCTTACGACATCGCCGAGACAAAGGACGTTCTCATCCCGCTTCCCGACGGGGCGAGCCTCGCCGCGAATCTGGTCCCGCCCGAGGGCGAGCCCCATCGGTCCACGATCGCCGGCAAGACCGTCGAGCGCGCGAGCAACAGGGTGATCCGCGACCTCGACGGCAGCGCCGCCACCTTCGGCCGGCTCGAGGCATCGACCCAGACGCTCGACGACGGCCCGGTCGTCACCATGGCGCGGCACAACTGGTCGACGGTGGCCCGCGACCGGCCGGAGGACGCCGTGTTCTCCTCGCGCATGACCGCGCGGGTGGAGCGCCCCGCCGATCCCGTCTCGGCGCTCGTCGAGATGGTACGGACGAGGGAGTCGTTCCGCGTGGATGCCCGCATCGAGCTCGCCGTTCGCCCCTTCTACGCCCGCTCCTGGGAGCTTCCGCTCGACGAACGATGACCGACGCCACCTACGCCGGCTGGGTCGGCCGCGCCGGGAGCGCCACCGACACGCTCGATCCCGGCCCCGCCCGACGCCTCGCCGCCGTGCTCGACCGCGACGGCCTCGCGCTCTCCTCCGGCGATCCCCTGCCGCCCGGCTGGCAGTGGCTCTAC
>CAZVKD010000379.1:2082-2540 GCA_964627675.1 uncultured Gemmatimonadaceae bacterium | reverse complement strand
CGACCAGATCCGGTACGTCCCGAGACATGAGGATGAGCCACGGAAGCACGAGGGCGGCGAAGGCCAGCGGACCCGCGGAGGTCCAGACGGCGACGCTCGCGCGGCGCCACGCGGCGTACGGCGCCGCCACCATGAGCGGCAGGGCGATGCCGATGGGACCCTTCGTCAGTACGGCGGCACCGATGCCGAGCCACGCCACGGTGGTCCAGCCCCACCCGTCAGATCCGGCCACCCGGCGCTCGACCGCCTCGTAAAACCCCACGAGCGCGACCGTCACGAACAGCGTGAGTGTCGCGTCGAAGATGACCGTGCGGGCGAACCCGACCGTCAGCGGGGCCGCGCCGGTCGCCACGACGGCGGTCCATGCGCCCTGGTTCCCCAGCCACCGTCTTGCGAACCAGAACACGACCCCCAGGGTGCCGAGCGTGAACAGCACCGACGGCAGCCGGGCGGCAAAC
>CAZVKD010000379.1:0-2072 GCA_964627675.1 uncultured Gemmatimonadaceae bacterium | reverse complement strand
AGCACCCGGAGCGCCGTTGCAGTGGCGGCGAAGTGGAGAACGGGCTTGTCCACGTAGGGCAGCCCATTGAGTCGGGGGCGCACCAGGTCGCCGCGCTCGGCCATTTCCCGGGCGACCTCGCCGTTGCGGCCCTCGTCCGGGTCGAGCAGGGGATACCCGGCCAGATTCACCGTCAGCGCGACCAGGACGAGCATGAGGGCGGCCCCGCGGGCCACTGCCGTTGGCGTCATCGGGGAAAGCCCGGCGGCTCAGTGTTGGAGGCGGCCTTCCCCCACGGCCGGCGAAAGCGCAACCGTGAGCGGCACGGTTGCCTGCACGTCTCGATCCACCGCGATCTCGAATACATACCGGCCGGCGTGGGGAAACGGCACGTCGAACACGAGCACCGCGCCCGCCTCGACTTCGGTGACGCCCGCCGCCGGCTCGGCAAACACCACCGTGCCGTTGCCCGCCAGAATCTCGGCGCCGGCCTCATCGCGCAGGCGAATGCGCACGGGGTGCTCACCGACCTCGGTGCGCTTGCCCTTCAATCGCAGGACCAGATGGAGCCGCGGGTGCAAGGCCGGAAACTGCGCCACCCAGATGTGCTGGAAGATCCCGAGCACGGAGAGTTTCCCATATTGATCTACAATGGCGTAGTCGCAGGCCACGGCGAAGTCGAGCCTCATGTCGCCGCCAGTTCGGTGAGGGCCGCCGGGAGGTCTTCGGCTCGGTCAACCGGTGGACCGCACCGGGTGCCCACGCAGATGTACCCGCGGGGGGCGCGCCCGTCGAGCATGGCTCGCAAGGCGGGCGGGGCGAGGTGCCCTTCCGCAGGGGCCAGACAGGTGATGACCTTGCGCGGGTGATAGGCGGTTCTGGCCGAGAGCCGCAACCGCTGGGTGCCGAGGTCGTCCGGAGCACCCACGATCACGATGTGGGCCGCGGGTTCCAGCGACCAGGTCGCCGCTCGCAGGGCCGTCGCGGCGTGCAGCGACGCCTCCTCGAGGCCGCGCGCGAAGGACTCGAGCAGCTCCACCAGGCGCTCCCGCCACGGCGATCCACCGGCGTGCTCGGCCAGTCGAGCGAACACGAGAGCCGCCACGCCGTTTCCCGACGGGGAGGGGGCGTCGTGAATCGGCCGCAGTCGCTCCTGCAGGAACCCTTCGGTCCCCTCGCGCCTCTCGCCGGCTGGCGTGTCGTATAGCCCGCCTTCGGGGGCGCGAAACGCCGACCACGTGAATTCGGCCATCGCGCGCGCTCGCTCCAGCCATCGGCGGTCTCCGGTGACTTCGAACGCGTCGAGGGCCGCGGCGGCGAGCTGCGCCTGATCGTCCAGGAGTCGGATCTCCGGACCGTCCACGGCGTGTCGCACGCCGCGTGCGCCATCCCCGCCGGCCGCCGCGACGAACAACCGCTCCAGCGTCTCGAGCGCGTGGCGTTCGAGCGCCGGTCGTTGGAGCACCGCGGCGGCCCCGAGTAAGGCGGACCCCATCATCGCGTTCCAGCCGACGTACAGCGTAGGGTCAACCGCTGGCGCCGGGCGGCGATCACGCGCGGCCTTCAGCTTCGCCCGTCCGGATCGAAGCAGGCGGGCAACCTCGAGCTCGCTCTGGCCCGTGGCGGCCGCGATCTCCGCCGCCGATTGACGCACCCACAGCACGTTCTTGCGGCGGTTGTGGTGCATCTCGCCGAACTCGTCAATGTCGTAGTGGCGGGCGAGAACGGCGAACTCTTCGTCCGTCACGGCCGCGCGCGCCTCCTCGGCGGTCCAGGTGAAATAGTCCCCATCGTCCCCCGGACCCACATCGGCGTCCTGTGAGGCGCCATAGCCGCCAGCCGGGTGCGCCAGGACCTCCATGACCCAGTCGGCGATGCCGGCGGCCACCCGCGCATACAGGTCCGCCGCCCCTGGCGGCGCGCTCGCTCGGCCGGCGCGCGACCCCGCCACCGTGAGCGCGAGCGCGCCCTGCGTATACGCCCGCAGCAGTTCCGCGTTGTCGCAGGTCAGCTTCTCGAAGTGCGGCACGACCCAGCGCGCGTCCACGGAGTAGCGATGGAACCCGCCGCCGAGTTGATCGTGAATGCCGCCG
>CAZVKD010000378.1:0-2546 GCA_964627675.1 uncultured Gemmatimonadaceae bacterium | reverse complement strand
GGGCGCTGGAGGACCTGGCTACCCCGGCCGCTGCCGCGATCGCCGCCGCCGCGCTGGATCGGCTGGGTGAGGTCTTCCGAGAGGCGTGGGCCGCGCAGCGGCAGCTCGACCCCGTGCTGGGTGCTGCGCCCATGCGAGCACTGGAAGCGCGCATGGAGCAGGCGGGCGCCTGGGCGTGGAAGCTCACCGGCGGCGACGGGGGCGGCAGTCTGGTCGTCCTGTGCGATCCCGCTCGCCGTCCCCACGTCGAGGCCGCCGTTCGCTCGGCCGGATGCGTGCCGGTGGCGGCGGCCCTGGGCCATGGCATTCGGGTGTGGGAGGAAGCGGAGCCGTGAGGCCGCTCCTGGTGCTGCACCGCACGCAGGACCTCGTGAACATCGCGAGCGTGGTGCGGATCATGAAGAACTTCGAGCTCGACACGTTGCGGCTGGTGAGCCCCGCGGAGTTCGACGTGTACCGCATCGAGGGGATCGCGCACAAGACCGGGGACGTTCTGCGCCGCACTCGGGTGTTCGACTCGCTGGACCAGGCCCTCGCCGACTGCCGCCACGTGGTGGGTTTCACGGCCCGCGGTCGTACGGCCAAGGGAAACCTTGAGCGGCCCCGCGAGCTGGCGGAGCGACTCGCGGCCAGTCCCGCGCTCGCCCCGGTCGCGCTCCTCTTTGGTCCGGAAGACACGGGGCTCACGAACGCCGAACTCGATCGCTGCCACCGCGTCGTCACGATTCCCGCGAATCCGCGCTACGCATCGCTCAACCTGGCCCAGGCCGTGGCGATCACGGCCTACGAACTGCTGGTCGCGCGGGGCGAGCCGCCGCTCAAACCGCCGCGACGGCGGGCTCCGCCGGCTCCTCAGGAGCAATTGGAGTACCTGTTCGCCGACGCCGAGCGCGCGCTGGCGGCGATTGACTTCTTCAAGACGCGCCAGGTCGGGGCGGTCATGCGGACCGTTCGGGCCGTCCTGCATCGAACGCCGCTCGATCTGCGGGAGGTGAAGCTCGCCCGCGCGATGTGCATCGAAGTGGTGCGGTTCCTGGAACGCCGGGGGAGGCCCGCCGGGGCGTAAGGCGCCGGACGGGGCGGCCGGGTCGCGGTTGTGTTGCGCGGTTCGCCGCTTATTTTATGTGGCGATCGCTTGTGAACATTTTCACGAAGTCCGTTCCAGAGCGGTCATTCACGTCCCGTCCGATCGCGCCGTGACCCTCGGTCCGCGGGCGGTTCCACCCCGCGGAGTGGAGCGAGCTGTATGCCGTTCAGGTGGGCGACGAGCGCCAGCGCCAGGCTGGCCCCGGTGGCAGCCGCCGGCGCCGGCGCCCTTCTCCTGATCGCCGTGCTTCGGCCCCACGCTCCCCGCGCCCAGCAGCCGAGGCTCACCGGCTTCGCGGCGCCGGTCATCACGGACACGGCCGCGCTCCCTGGGCCGCGCCAACCGGTTTTCTACCGACACGACGTACACGCCGGGCAGTACCAGATGGACTGCCGGTACTGCCATTTCGCGGCGGAGGTGAGCCAGCATCCCGGCCTGCCCACTCTGTCCACCTGCATGGGATGCCATCTGCTTGCCGGCGCGCAGCTCGCCGAAGTGCAGAAGGTCCGCGAGGCGTACAATAACCGGCAGCCGATCGAGTGGATCAAGGTGCACAACCTGCCGCAGTTCGTGCAGTTCCCGCACATGCGGCACGTGAAGGCGAACATCGCCTGTCAGGATTGTCACGGGCCGATCGAGACGATGCCGCAGGTCTACCAGTTCGCGTCGTTGAAGATGGGGTGGTGCCTGGACTGCCATGAGCAGCGCAACGCCTCCACCGATTGCACGGTGTGCCACTACTGATGGGCGACCCGAGGGGCGGGAGGGGTACGAACGGCGGCGGGTTGCAGCCCGCGCCGCCGCAGTCTGCCGATGCTGCTCCCGGAATGGGTGGTGAGGAAGGGCAGCTGTCGCGCCGGCGTTTCCTGAAGGTCCTGGGTGCGGCCGGCGGGGGTACGGTGGCGCTCGCGGGGTGCGCGGGTGGCGAGCCCGAGCGCCTGATTCCGTATCTCATCCCACCGGAAGACCAGATTCCCGGCATCGCCACGTGGTACGCCTCGACCTGCCGGGAATGTCCGGCGGGGTGCGGGCTCCACGTGAAGGTGCGCGAGGGGCGCGCGATCAAGCTCGAGGGCAATCCGGATCATCCCGTGAATGCCGGGAAGCTGTGCGCCCGGGGACACGCCGCACTGCAAGGCCTCTACAATCCCGATCGGGTGCGCGGGCCTCATCACCCATTCGGAAGCGCTGGCGGATGGCCGGTTCAACATCGTCCTTCGCGGGATCGAGAAGTTCCGCGTCGTCGGCGAAGACGCGTCCCGGGACTATCGTCTTGCCCACATCGAAGCGCTCGTCGACACCCTGACCGACGTCGACCGGGCGGCGATGCCGGGCCAGCGTCAGCGGCTCGAATCGCTTCTGGCCGCGGCCGTGGAGCGCCGCGGCGTCGACGCCAAGTTGCCAGCCAACGTGTCCGATGACGACCTGGTCAACGCACTGGCGCAGTACCTCGTGCTCG
>CAZVKD010000377.1:0-2547 GCA_964627675.1 uncultured Gemmatimonadaceae bacterium | reverse complement strand
TGATCGTGAGCTGTCGAAGGGCAGCGTCTTATGCGTGCCGTCACAGAATGGCTTGGTACCGGAGTGCCCGCAGCGGCATAGGGAGTAGGCCGGCTTGGTTGGGAGCGCGTTGCCCTGGGCGTCGAGCAGGTTCGCAACGTTGGACACCCGGAACGGGCCGTTGGGTCTCGGCTCGATGCTCGGCGTGGCGTCGGCGGCCGGTGCCGGGGGCGTTCGCAGAGGATCTGTCGTTTCCATGCTCGCCAAGTTAGCGCGCCTCGCATCCGGCCGCCCCCGAGGTCGCGCCCCTTGACCTCCTGAGCGGCGAAAGGTCTTTTCGGTACCAGGTGACGCCACGCTCCACTCGCCGGGCACCGCTCGCCGCCGCTGCCACGACGGAACTGCGGCGCGCGTTCGCCGGGGCGTTCCCCCGCGTGGCGCCCACCGCTCTCGCCCGGGCTCCGGGGCGCGTGAACCTGATCGGGGAGCACGTGGATTATTGCGGGCTCTCCGTGTTCCCCATGGCGATTCAGCGGGAAGTGCGCGTCGTGTTCCGTCCCCGGGATGACGCCCTGGTGCGGGCCCACAACGTCGTCCCTCGTTTTGGTCCGCGGGAGTTCACGCTCGGGCCGGAGCCACCGCCGGGGCCGGCCGGCGACTGGGGCAACTACCTCGCGGCGGCGGCCCAGGGCCTCGTGCGGCAGTACGGGATCAGGCGGGGCCTCGATGCGGTGGTGTGGTCCGACCTCCCGATGGCCTCGGGCCTTTCGTCTTCCGCCGCGCTCGTGGTGGCCACGGCGCTCGCATTGCTCCAGGCCAACCACGTCGAGATTGACCGGCCGGCGCTCATGGCGCTTCTGCCGGAAGCGGAGCGCTACGTGGGGACCAGGGGCGGCGGGATGGATCAGGCCATCAGCCTCGGCGCCGTCCAGGGGACCGCCTCGCGGGTGGACTTCGATCCCGTGCGCGTCACGCCCATCAAGGTACCGCGGGGGTGGCGATTCGTGATCGCGTGGAGCCTGGCGCACGCCGAAAAGTCCGGGCCCGCGAAGGCGGCGTACAACGAGCGGACCCGTGAATGCGCCACGGCGCTCGAACGCGTCGCCGCCGTGCTGCGGGAGCCGCGCCCGGCGTCCTATCCGGCGCTGCTGGCGCGTTCAGACTCGGCGGAATGGCTTCGGGCCGCCCGCGCGGCATTGGACGGTGTCCTGCTCAAGCGATTCCGCCACGTCGTGTCCGAAGCGGCCCGGGTGCACATGGCGCAGCAGGCCATGGAGCGGGCGGACCTCGCGGCGTTCGGCGACCTGATGAACGCCTCGCACCGGAGCCTCGCGGACGACTACGAGGTGAGCACGCCGGCGCTGGATGCACTGGTCCGCATTGCCCGCGATGCCGGCGCGGCGGGGGCACGGCTCACCGGCGCGGGATTCGGCGGGTGCATCGTGGCCCTGTGCGACGAGCGGCGCGAGCGCGCGGTCCTGGCGGCGCTGGCGTCGGAGTTCTATGCGCCGGCCGGCGTGTCCGACCTGCGGGACTGCTTGTTCGTGGCCGAGCCGGCTGGAGCCGCGTCCGTCGGAGCGTTCGCCTGACGGGCGTCAGGGCTCGGCCTGGCCGATCCTGAGGGGTGACGGATAGGCTCGCGCGGCGGCGAGCGAGGCGATCTCCTGGCGAACCCGGTCGGTGTCCCGACGGAACGTCATCCCCAGCCACGGCCCGGGCGCCTCGAGCACCCGGATGCGCGCCCGCCCCGCCGCGACCTCGGCATTCATGGCCGCGCTGATCAGGAACTCAGCGTCCGGATCGCCGGCGTGGGTTCGTTCGAACTCGGTGAACCGATGCTGGAGGCGCGGCAGCACGGCCGGCGTGAAGCCCCACAGATTCATCGAGACCGGCTCCTCGCCCGAGAGCCGAATCTCTTTACCCGCCAGGTCCCGGCCGGTGATCCCACCGGGCCCCCGCTGGATGTCCAGGACTTCGGTGACGCGCGCGAGGTGGCCGCCGGGGCCGCGCTCCACGATGGCGCGCGAGACGCCACCGTGGGGCGAGAGCGTCCGGTCGAGCCGGAAAGACGCCACGGCGTGATCGGGCGCCGCCGGGGGTTGCCCGGCGAGATAGCGCTGCACCAGGCGGAACGCGTCCGCGCCGTAGAAGTCGTCCGCGTTGCACACGGCGAACGAGCCGGTCAGGAGCGGCGCGGCGCAGAGAAGGGCATGGCCCGTTCCCCACGGCTTGGCGGAGGTGCCGGCAACGCCCCGCGCGGGGCGGTCCGCCTGGTGGGCGAAGCGAACCGGAAAACCAGGGCCGACGATCGGAGCGAGGTGGCGGCGGAAGTCCGGCTGGGCACGAGGGGAGACGACCAGCACGGCGTCCTGGAATCCCGCACGCGCCGCGTCGAACAGCGCATAGTCGAGCAGCGCCTCACCGCTTGGCCCCACCGACACGAGCTGCTTCGGCGCGCCGAATCGCGTGGAGCGCCCGGCGGCCAGGATGACGAGCGTGGCCGTGGACTATCCGGCGAGCAGCGGGACGCGCTCGAAAACCCGGTCGCATGCCTCGCGCGGCAGAGCC
>CAZVKD010000376.1:0-2557 GCA_964627675.1 uncultured Gemmatimonadaceae bacterium | reverse complement strand
CGCGTCCGGCAGGTAGCGCTGGTCGAACGCGCGGCGAATGAACGAGCGGACCGCGTCAACGGCGAAGGGGGCGACACGGGTGGAGTCCGTGCGCATGTAGGTGATGAGCCCCACCGCGCCCTCGTCACCCAGCTCGACACCTTCGTACAACTCCTGGGCCGCCCGCATCGTGCGATGGGTGGAGAAGCCGAGCTGCTTGGCGGCCTCCTGTTGCAGCGTACTGGTGGTGAACGGGGCCGAGGGGCGCTTCTTGCGCTCCTTGCGGGCGACGTCGGTGACGACGAACGGCTTGCCGTTGACGTCCGCCACCACCGCATCGGCGGCGTCCTTGGAGCGGAGTTCCGGCTTCTTGCCATCCACCTTGTGCAGCCGGGCGGTGAACCGCTTCTCCCGTCCCTCGCACTCCGCCTCGATGCTCCAGTACTCCTGCGGCCTGAACGCGCGGATCTCCGCCTCGCGCTCCACGATGAGCCGGAGCGCCACGGTCTGCACCCGCCCCGCCGACAGCCCGGTGCGGACGGAGCGCCACAAGAGCGGACTGGCCTTGTACCCCACCAGCCGGTCGAGAACCCGCCGCGCCTGCTGCGCCTCGACCTTGCGCTCGTCCAGCGGAACGGGGTTCGCCATCGCTTCACGCACGGCGTCCTTGGTAATCTCATGGAACAGGACCCGGCGAACCTTCCGCCCCCCGTCTATCTGGTCGGCCACATGCCAGGCGATCGCTTCCCCTTCGCGATCCGGGTCGGTGGCCAGATACACGGCGGGCGCGCTCTTGGCCGCGCGCTTCAGCTCGGCCAGCGTCTTTCCCTTGCCCTTGATGGTGACGTAGGTGGGGGCGAACCCCTTGTCCACGTCCACGCCCAGTACGCGCTTGGGGAGGTCGCGCAGATGACCCACCGTCGCCTTGACGGAGAACTCGGGACCGAGGTACTTACCGATGGTGCGGGCCTTGGTGGGCGACTCGACCACCACGAGACCGCCTGACGCCGCTGCCGCCAGAGCCCTGGCAGTTCGAGCACGCTTGCCGCTCGACCGCGCGCCAGCGGCGCTCGCAGTTGCTGGCGCGGCCGGAGCGGGGTTCTTGCTCCGCCGGACGCGCGCCCGACTCTTGCCCGGCTTGGCCGCCTTGCCGGCTCTTGCGCCGGTTCGCTTCTTCGTTGCCATACCTTATCTAGTGTCGTTCCCAGTCCATTCGTTCCCCGCGCCCCGTCTGTCTCAAAGCTCCAGGCTACCCATCAACCCGAGATCAAACCGTGTGCTGCCGCGGCGCGGCGGCTCCAACGACCTCGCAACGCCCGTTCGCACAGTTGCTTGTAACCAATTGCTGTATTGCGACTTACCACAACGGGAGAGGCGACGATCGGTTGGACAGCGAGCGCGCGATTATTACCACCCCCCGTCTGATCGCGCAAGCCGGGTGACTGCCTGGGCCACGATCTGCGGGTCCTTTCCCACCGTATCCACGCGGGCTCGGCACCTCCGATAGAACGGCTCACGATCGGCCAACAGCCGCCGCAGGGTTTGCAACAGGTCCCCGCCCACAAGCAGCGGCCTCACCAGCGCTTCTTCTGCCCTGAGGCGCCTCTCGGCCTCTTCCGGCGTTACGCTGAGGTAGACGCTGACCGCGTCGCGGGCCGCTTCGAGGTTGCCGGGCTGGGCCGCCCACCCGCCGCCCGGCGCGATGACACCGGGGTCCCCGGACAGCTCTCGCACCACCTCTGCACGCTCCAGCCGGCGGAACGCCGCCTCGCCGCGCTCGGCGAAGATCTGCTCGATTGGCATCGCGGCCGCCTGAGCCACGACCGCATCGATGTCCACAAACCTGGCCTCGAGCTCGCGCGCAAGAATCCGGCCGACCGTCGTCTTGCCGCACCCGGGCAATCCGACCAGGACAATGTGGCGGCGCTTCACGCCTCAGCCCCGATTGATCCGACCGACGTACCCCTCGTAGTTCGCGCGCATCTCGGCGAGAGAATCCCCCCCGAACTTCTCGGCCATGGCGTCCGCGAGCACCAGCGCCACCATTGCCTCCGCGATCACGCCCATGGCGGGGACGGCCGTCACGTCGGAGCGCTCGGCCTGTGCCTTGGCGGCTTCGCCCGTTTCCAGGTCCACGGTACCGAGCGGCCGCATCAGCGTGGAGATGGGCTTCATGGCCGCACGCAGCACCAGCGGCTCGCCGGTCGTGATGCCCGCTTCCAGGCCGCCCGCGCGGTTGGTGCGGCGCGAAAACCCGCCGGCCTCGCGAGCGCCCCCAGAGCTGATCTCGTCATGCACGTCGGACCCCGGGCGGCGCGCCGCCTCGAAGCCCAACCCGATTTCCACGCCTTTGACGGCCGGAATGGAGAGAATCGCCTGGGCCAGCCGCCCGTCCAGCTTGCGGTCCCAGGAGACATGCGACCCCAGCCCCAATACCACGCCGCGGGCCACGACTTCCACCACACCGCCGAGCGTGTTGCCGCTCGCCTTCGCCTGGTCAATGGCCGTGACGATGCGCTCGGTGGCCCGGGCATCGAGACATCGCACCGGCGAGCGATCGGCTGCGTCATTGAGCGGC
>CAZVKD010000375.1:0-2570 GCA_964627675.1 uncultured Gemmatimonadaceae bacterium | reverse complement strand
CGCAGGGACCCATGACGGCGCTGATCTGCGGCACGCGGAGATAGCGTCGCATGAGCGAGTTGTAATAAAAAATCCGCGCCGCGCCGTACTGGCCGGGGAACACGCCCCCCTGGTAGGGGAGATTCACGCCGGCGGAGTCCACGAGATAGATGATCGGGATGCGCTGGCGCATGGCGACTTCCTGCGCTCGCAGGATCTTCGCGATGGTCTCCGGCCACCAGGATCCGGCTTTGACGGTCGCGTCGTTGGCGACGATCACCACGTCGTGTCCCGCCACCACTCCCACGCCGGTGATGACGCCGGCCGCCGGTGCCTGGCCGTCGTAGCGGTCCCAGGCCACGAGCAGGCCCTGCTCGATCCATGGCGATCCGGGATCGCGCAACCGCTCGAGGCGTTCGCGCGCGGTGAGCTTGCCCTGTTCGTGTTGACGCTGAACGCGCTCCGGTCCCCCGCCCTGACGCAGGCGGTCGGCCAGGCGGCGGTATTCCTCGGTGAGGGTGAGGAGCCGGCTGGTCACTCGGGCCGGGATGCTGCCCACTGCTGAATGAAGGAGACGATCTCGGCAGTGGCGGCACCGGGCCCGAACAGCTTCGCCACACCCTGCCGTTCGAGAGCGTCCATGTCCTCTTTGGGAATGATGCCTCCGCCGATGAGCAAGACGTCGTCGCGCCCCGCTTCCTGCAGCAACGTCCGCACCCGCGGGAACAGCGTCATGTGCGCGCCCGACAGGATGGACAACCCGACCACGTCCACGTCCTCCTGCACCGCGGCCGTGACGATCATCTCCGGTGTCTGGTGCAGGCCGGTGTAGATGACCTCCATCCCGGCGTCGCGCAGCGCGGCGGCGACCACCTTGGCGCCGCGGTCGTGGCCGTCCAGTCCCGGTTTTGCGATGAGCACGCGAACGGGCCGCCTGGCGGGGGCGGATGGCGGCGTGGCCTCTGGCTTCGCGCGGCGCTTGGACGTCGGTTTGGTCCGCGGCACGTTGCGATTCGGCTCGTTCGGGTTCGGGTTGGCGCCGGATCCAGGGCTCGGGGTCGAGCTACCGGAATCGCAAGAGGGCGCCGAGTCCCTTCACGGCGCCTCGCGCCTCATCGTCTTCGATCACGTCCACGTGAGCGTGTTGCCGCAAGGCCTCTTCGATGGCCTCGTCAATGACGTCCGGGACGGGGTGGCCCCCGCCTTCGGCGCGACAGGCTCCCGGATCGGTCGTGAGCCGCCCCGACGAGCGGCATCGCCACCCCGGACACGCCTCCGCCGCGTCCACCAGGAGCGTTCGCACCTGTCCGCGACCGAGCGCCGACAGCGTGGCCTCGATGCCGTTCACCGCCCAGCCCGTGCCCAGGCCTTCGCGGAGGCGCCGCACGTGCGCACGCTCTTCCTGCCGCTCGGCCGCGCTCTGGGTCATGAGCACGGCGGCCAGCACCTCGGCGGGCGCGGCCGTCTTGGGATTGAGTCGCGCCGAGCCAAGCACCGAGCGGGCGACGTAGGGATGCAGGTGCCGTTCCACGGCGCCCGCTCCGTCGCCGTTGCCGGCCAGCACGATGCCCCGCACCGGCTGATCCCGCACCGTCTCGAACAATCGCTCGGCGATGCGCGCATGGTGGCGGTGCTTCTCCACGCGAATTCGCTGGTTGTAGTTGTGTTCCCCGCTGGCGGCGAACGCCACGCCGCCGCGCCCGGCCGCGCTGGTCCCGTGGAACCGGCCGGCCCGCGTCGTCTCGCCCGCGGCCAGGCTGGGCAGTTCCTCGACGTCGAACGCGCTCACCCGGAAGAACCGCGCGCCGGTCCGATCGTAGGCCACGCAGATCACCCTGCCGAATTCGTCCGCCACGGCCGCCAGTTCGCGCACCAGCGGGGTGCGGTCAACCGCCAGGCGGGATCGGAACACCCGTGGAAGCGGGATCGCCTCGAACAGCTTGCGGCGGGAGCACGCGAAGATCGCAATCCCCTGCCCGGCCGGAAGGTTACCAGGATCTTCCAAATACTGGCGGACGCGCGACAGGTCGAGCGCCACGGCCTCGCGTGCGGCTCGATCGGGCTCCACCGCGTCCAGCCACGCCAATCGTTCACGCACCCGGTTCTTCAACTTGATCAGGTACTTGCCTCGGGCGCGGTCTCTCGGTTCCAGCTTGAGATAGCAGGACACCACCCAATCGTCGCCCGGCTCGAACCGCGCCAGGCGATCCACTGCGTCCGCCGTGCGGGCCGCCCGGCTCGCCGCGCCCGGGCCGCGGCGGCCGGCACCGCTAAAAGAAGACCGGTTCGCGATAGGCACCGTACACCTCCTCCAGCGCGTGCCGAATCTCGTACAACGTGCACCAGGCACGCGCGCAATCGAGCATTGGCGCAATCACGTTCTCGTCACGGACCGCCGCCTCGCGCAGCCGCTCCAGCCGCCGCTCCACCTGGGCGGCGTCCCGCCGCTCGCGCAGCGCGGCCAGTCGGCGGCGCTGCACGACATCCGCCTCATCCGACACCCGAAGAATCTCCACCGGGTGATCGTCCTCCACCACGAAATCGTTCACGCCCACGATGGTGCGCCGCCGCTGTTCCACTTCATGCTGAAA
>CAZVKD010000374.1:0-2574 GCA_964627675.1 uncultured Gemmatimonadaceae bacterium | reverse complement strand
CCCGCAGGCCGGCGAACGCGCGCCGCTGCACGGCGACATCGTCGGTGAAGGGCGCCATGGTCATGAGCCCCACGAGTCGCACCTCGGGCATCGCCGCCAGGCGCGCGGCGATCTCCAGAGCGTCGTCGGGGCGGCAGCCGCTCTTGTGCGACTCGCCGGCGACGTTGACCTGCAGCAGCACTCGCGGCGCCTCGCTTGGAGCGCGGCGTTGCACCGCGCGCGCCAAGGCCTCGGCCACGTGAACCGAATCCACTGAGTGCACGTATCCAAAGCGCCCCGGGACGAACTTGGCCTTGTTGGTCTGCAGATGGCCGATCAAGTGCCAGGTGACGGCAACGTCCGAAACCTGCGCCTGCTTGTCGAGCCCTTCCTGGACCCGGTTTTCTCCAATGTCGCCCAGACCGGCGGCCACCGCCTCGCGCACCGCCTCGGGCGGATGCCCCTTGGTCACCGCGACGATGCGCACGGCGCCCCGCAGGCCTTCGGCCGCCTGCACCCTGGCGATATCCTCCCGCACCCTGGCCAGGTTGTCCGCGAGCGCCGGAAAGAGCATGGCGGGAAAAGCTAGCGGGGAAGGACTCCGAGAGGCAGGATCGCCCGCTCCAGGCGCCCCGCGGCTGCCGCGGTGGCCGCCCTAGGGCCTCCCCCCGCCGCCCGCCGTGTCCCCGAAGATCACGGAATCGCTCTGCTTCAGCGTCCGAATCACCTGCCCGAGCTCGGCACTGGGCCCGAGGTGATAGGCCAACTCCAGGTTTCGCAGCGCGTCCGCCCGGCGCCCCATCAACTGGTACGCCTGCCCCAGAGACAGCGGAGGAATGCTGAGGTTCGTCGCGATGTTGGCGTTGGTGGGGTCGAGTCGCAACGAGTCCACGTCGCGCAGCCGGGCGTAGCGATACACCTCCCACGTCAGGTGCTCGGTGCGCCGCACGTCGAGCGGAACGCCCAGCAGTCCCTGCGCCAGCTGCGAGCTGTCCGGTGGCGTCACCGTGTGGACCCGCAGCACCAACCCCTCCTGCGTCATGAAGCGATGCAAGCCCAGCCAGCTGCCGCTGCCCGCGGTGAGCGAGAAATAGATAGGCCGCCGGTTCCAGTTCTCTTGCAGCAGCCGCAAGATGAGCACGTCTTTCACATACAGCGGCGTGCCTTCCTGATACACCTGCTCTACCCGCCCGGCTCTGAAGCGAATGGTGCCGGGCAGCAGTTGGGGAACTAGCCCGCGGATGTCCGCGTCGGTCATCCGGTGCAATGGGCCCGGGATCGAGTCCGGCGCTGCGTACCACGGAGCTTGCTCCGGCACGAAGGGGCGCACGGGGTTGTCCCGCAGTTGACGGACGTACCAGTCCGTGTTCCCCAGCGAGAGGTTGACCACGGCCACGTCGCGCCGGATCTCCTCCACCTCCTGGAGATACCACAGCGGGAACGTGTCGTTGTCGCCGTTGGTGAACACGATGCCGTACGGCTCCACCGATTGCAGCAGACTGTAGGCGAAGTCCCGCGCCAGCAGGGCCTCAGGCCCGTGCGCGCGGCTGGCGGCCCGGGCGTTCAGCACGAATGGGAGGACGGCTCCGGCGAGTACCACCCCCGGAGCGAACCGCATCGGTGAGGTTGAGAGATCGCGCTGGGCGCCAAGCCAGGCGCGCACCCGACGAACCAGCCCGGCCAGGCCGATGCCGGCGAACAGTCCCCAAGTCTGGAACGAGACGGTGAAGAAGTAGTCCCGCTCCCGCACCTCGTGCATCTCACCGCTCGGGAACCTGTCGTACCCCAGCGAGAACCCCGGCTTGAAGTTGATATATCCCACCAGCCCGAAGCCGGTGATCAGCCACACCAGGAACAGCAGCCAGAACATGCCGCTGTCGCGCCGTTTGAGGAGTTGCATCCCGTAGATGCCGAGCGACGTAAAGGCCAGGGTGAACGGGAGGCGGGCTTTGGCGAACACGGGAATGGTGGGCGCCAGACCGTTGGCCCACTGCCAGTCGAAGTACTGCAGGTAGTTCATGATCTGCAGCCCCAGGATCGTCAGCGTTCGGCCGGGGTTCTCCGGTCCCGAGGGATAGATCGGATTGTCCAGAGGCGACCGTGGCGGGTACTGCTCGCGCCGAATGACGGCGATCAACGCATCCCAGGTGGATGGGTCGGCCTCGTTGATGAACGGGTGCAGTCCCGCCCGGACGTACAGGAACAGGTAGGTGGACGCGCCCACCGCTGCCAACACCAGAATCGAGGCCGCGAACAGCAGCGCGCCGGTCGCCGTGGCGTACGCCGCGCCGGCCAGGAAGATCAGCCCGCCCAGGACCAGCAACCCGGTGCTCCCCATCCCGGTGCCGATGAGCAGGGGTATGGCGGCGATGCTGGCAAGATTCCAGGTCTGGCGCAGCGCGGAGAGCAGCGCGAGCCAGAGGAAAAAACCGGCGAGCAGCGACAGCGCGGCGAGGCTGACATCACGCGGCCTGCGCAGCACGAAAAAGAGCGAACTGAGAAACAGGACGCCCAGCGGCAGCATCTTGCTCAACGCATCCTGACGCGCGATCTGGCTGAGCGCGGGGCCGAGCAAATCCCAAGCCGGAGTGAAGA
>CAZVKD010000373.1:0-2613 GCA_964627675.1 uncultured Gemmatimonadaceae bacterium | reverse complement strand
GCCGGGGGCGCGTGCCCGTCCTTCGGCGTGCTCGACGAGTACCGCCCGCAACAGTCGGCAAAGGTCTACGCCGCCGACGGGCGCCTGATCACCGACCTGGGCGAGCAGCGCCGCACCGTGCTGCGAGTGGACGAGATTGCTCCGGCGCTCCGCGCGGCGTTTCTCGCCATCGAGGACAAGCGGTTCTACGAACACAATGGAATTGATTACCGCCGCGTGCTCGGCGCCGCCTGGGCCGACCTGCGGGCCCTCGGCTGGGTGCAGGGATTCTCCACCATCACAATGCAGCTGGCGCGCAACGTCTGGACGGAACGCATCGGATTCGAGAAGGCCCTACGCCGCAAGATCCGGGAAGTCCGCGTGGCGCTGGAGCTGGAACGCACTTACTCCAAGGACCGCATTCTCGAGCTGTACCTCAACCAGATCCTGTTCGGCGGCAACCTCTACGGCGTGGAAGCCGCGGCTCAAGCGTACTTCGGCAAGTCGGCCCGGGAGGTGAACCTGGCCGAAGCCGCGTTGCTTGCGGGCATCGCGAATCGGCCGGGCCGGTACAACCCGCGCCGCTACCCCGATCGCGCCGTCCGGCGGCGCAACCTGGTCCTCAATCACATGCGGGACGCCGGCTACATCGCCCGCGACGAGGCCGAGCGGTGGAAGACGTATCCGCTGCTGCTCAGTTCGCGCCAGGATTTCGGCGAGGTGGCGCCCTACTTCGTGGAGTGGGTGCGCCAGCAGCTGCACACCCGCTTCGGTCGGGATCTCTACGAGGCGGGCTATCGGGTGTACACCACGGTGGACCTGGACATGCAGATCGCCGCCGAGCAGGCGCTGGAAGTCCAACTCGAGGCCATCGAAAGCGGCGCCCTCGGACTATACCGCCACCTGACGTATCAGGATTATCTGGAACGGACGGAGACGCAGGGGGCACGGGACGAATCCCAAGTCAACACGCCATACCTGCAGGGCGCGCTCGTCACCATGGAGGCCGCCACGGGCTACGTGCGCGCCATGGTCGGAGGACGGGACTTCCGCGATTCCAAGTTCAACCGCGTCACTCAAGCGCGGCGCCAGGCGGGGTCCACCTTCAAACCGTTCGTGTTCGCGGCCGCCATCAGGGCCGGGAAGCCCGCCAGCTACATGGTGGACGACGGCCCCATCAGCCTGCCGCCACAGCCGCCGGAGTCCATGCCCTGGGAACCGCAGAACTACGAGGGAGACTTCCGCGGCTGGATGACGTTGCGCCGCGCTCTCACGCTGTCACGCAACCTGGTGGCGGTGAAGCTCGGCATGGAGATCGGGCCCTCCGCGGTGATCGGGGAGGCCCTCCGGTTCGGCATTTCCACGCCACTGCCCCCCTACCCGTCCCTCTACATCGGGTCGGCCTCGGTGATCCCGCTCGAGATGACCTCGGCATTCACCGCGTTCGCCACGCTGGGCGAGCGCGCGGCGCCGGTGGGGATCCTCCGGGTCGAGGACGCGGCCGGAAACATCGTGTGGGCGCCCCAGACGGCGCGAGATCGCGTCATGGATCAGGATCGCATGTGGATCGTCACCAACATGATGCAGGACGTGGTGGACCACGGCACGGCGTACAGCGCGGTTCGGGGCGCCGGCTTCACCCTGCCCGCGGCGGGCAAGACCGGTACGACCAATGACGGGACCGACGTGTGGTTCATCGGCTTCACGCCGGAACTGGTGACCACCGTGTGGATGGGCTTCGACACGCCCACCCGGATCAAGGCGAACGCCGCCGGTGGCCGGCTGGCGGCGCCCGCCTGGACCCAGCTGATGCAGGAGGTCTATTCGCGGCGGCCCGCCCCGCGCGCCTGGCCGCGGCCCGAGGGGCTCATTACGCGACAGATTGACAACACCACGGGATACCTGGCCACGGAGTTCTGCCCGCGGCAGAGCCGCTACTGGGAATGGTTCATTCCCGACACCCAGCCCACCGAGTTCTGCCCCATCCACATCCCCGTCCGCGGCATCCCCTGAACCGGCTTCGCGTGGCCGCCGGCCTGGTGTGGCCGGGGAAGGGCTCCGCTATCCGGCAGGGCGCTCTCCTGATCACACCGGGCGGGCGAGTGGAGGCTGTTGGACCTGATGAACTGGTCCCGAGGCCGCCCGCGACGGAGGAGGCCTCGTTCCCCGACTGCGTCGTGCTCCCGGGCCTGGTCAACACGCATACCCATCTCGAGCTGACCGACCTGCGCGGCCGTGTGAAGGACACCGACTTCTTTGCCTGGCTTCAACACGTCCGCCGGGAAAAGGAGGCCCTGACCGAGGAGGCGTTCGTGGCGGCCGCGTGCCGGGGGCTGGAAGAGACGTGGCGTTGCGGGATCACCTGTATCGCCGACACCGGGACCAGTGGCGCCACCGCGGTGGCCTTGACTCGGCTGGGCGGTCGTGGCGTGGTGTATCAGGAAGCCATTGCCCCGAGGGCCGAGCAGGCATCCACTGCCCTCGAGCGGCTGCGCCGGGAGGTTGACCGGCTGCGACTTCTGGCGACGGACCGGATCCTCGTTGGCGTGTCTCCCCACGCTCCGTACACGGTGAGTCGCGAGCTCTACCGGCTGGTCGCCGCATATGCTCGCGCGGAGGATCTGCCGGTCGCCG
>CAZVKD010000372.1:475-2617 GCA_964627675.1 uncultured Gemmatimonadaceae bacterium | reverse complement strand
CAGGGGACGGGGTTCTCGCTGTCGGAGGTCATCCTGAGTCCGGAGCCCATCCTCTTCACGGGGATCGAACGCATTGATGCCCTGCTCGTGGTCTCGAGCGAGGGCGCGCGAGAACTCTCCGCGGCCGGCGCGTTCGAACGAGTGAGCCCGCGCACGGTGCTCCTGTGTGACGCGAGCGTCGAACTCCCGGAGCTTCCGTGCGCCGTGGCCCGCCAGAACTTTCGCGCCCGGGCCGGCCCCACGCTCGCGGCGCTCGCGGCCGTCGCCACCTGGCTCGAAACCACGGCCGTTCTGCCGCTCGATGCCCTGTGGACCGTGGCCGAGGGACGGTACGCCAGCGACGTGGCGGTCCTGCGATCCGGACGATAGCCTCCGTTGAGCGGGAGCCCCCGGTTCCCGCCCAAGCATTCGTTCGGCACCACCCCACAGGAGCGCAGCGATGAGAGGGTGCACCACACTCGCGATCCTCAGCCTCGTACTCATGGTCCCGCCCGCGCTGGCGCAGACGGATCCGCTGAGCAGCCGGGCGCCGGCGCCGGCGTTCGCCGATCCCGATCGGCTCGCCAAACTCGCTACCGCGTTCCCCGAAATAGACCGTCTCATGCGCGACTTCGCCGAGCGCGCGCAGGTGCCCGGGATCGCGTACGGGATCATCGTGGACGGGCGCGTGGCGCACCTCGGCGTCCTGGGCGTTCGCCACGTTCCCACGCGAGCGCCGGTCGAAAGCACGACGGTGTTTCGCATCGCGTCCATGACCAAGAGCTTCACCGCCGCCGCGATCCTTCAGCTGCGAGACGCCGGCCGCCTGTCGCTCGACGATCCCGCCGAGCGCTACGTGCCCGAACTCGCGGCCCTGCGCTATCCCACCGGCGACTCGCCCAAGATCACGGTCCGCCACCTGCTCACCCACTCCGCCGGTTTCCCCGAGGACAATCCCTGGGGTGATCAACAGCTCTCGGCCACGGACGACGAAATGGCGGAGATGATGCGGCGCGGGATCCCCTTCTCCACGCCGCCCGGCACGGCCTACGAGTACTCCAACTTCGGTTTCGCCATCCTGGGCCGCATCGTGGCCAACGTCTCCGGGATGCCGTACGCGCGCTACGTTCGGGAAAAGATCCTGCTGCCGCTGGGCATGACGGTCACGACCCTCGAAGCCCGTTCAGTCCCGCCGGATCGCCTGGCCCACGGTTACCGCCGGCAAGACGGGCAGTGGCTGGAGGAGCCGCAGCTGCCCGACGGCGCCTTCGGTGCCATGGGCGGGATGCTGACCTCGATCCATGACTTGAGCCGTTGGGTCGCGTTCATGCTGGACGCCTTTCCGCCTCGAGACGGCGGGGACACGGGCCCACTCAGGCGCGCTTCGGTACGCGAGATGCAACAGGTGGCGCGGTACAGCGGTGCCACCGCGGGACACGACGCCTCCGGCGCCATCGCGTTGAGCGCGGGTGGCTACGGGTACGGCCTGGGCGTGCGACAGACATGCTCGTTCCCGGTCTCCGTGGCGCATTCCGGTGGCCTCCCCGGTTTCGGTTCGCAAATGCGATGGCTGCCGGAGTTCGGCGTGGGGATCGTGGCGCTGGGGAATCTGACGTACACCGGTTGGGGTGGTGTGATCGAGCAGGCGTTGGCGGCCCTTGCCGGCACGGGCGGACTCCAGCCCCGCGTCCCGCAGCCCGCCCCGGTGCTGCTCACCCGCCGGGATCAGGTGTCCCGTCTCATCGCCCAGTGGAGCGAGGCCCTGGCCGACTCGCTGGCGGCGATGAATCTGTACCGGGACGAGTCGAAGCCGCGACGGCGCGCGGCGATCGAGCGGCTGCGGGCGCAGGCCGGCGGGGCCTGCCGCGACGAGGGTCCGTTCGTCGTGGAGAACGCGTTGCGCGGGCGCTGGCGCATGCGCTGCGGGAAGGGAGACTTGCGCGTCACCATTACCCTGGCCCCCACGGAGCCGGCGGCGGTGCAGTACCTCGACGTGGCGCCGATGCGGCCGGAGGACGGTCTGGCGCCGGCTCCGGCGTGCCGACCCTAGGATCCCACCGGCGCCCTGGAATGGGTTTCCAGTAGAGCTTTCGCCCCCGGCGGGACAGGGCGGCGGCAGGCGCCCCTTGCGACCCCCCTCACCGGGGGCAAGTATCCACCGAG
>CAZVKD010000372.1:0-465 GCA_964627675.1 uncultured Gemmatimonadaceae bacterium | reverse complement strand
AGTGGAGTTCCTCAATCTCCTGATCATCCTCTGGGCCGCCTGGCTCATCTGGCGGCGCCCCGAGCGCGAACGGCTGGCGTTCCGCCTGCTCGTGGCGGCCTGTGTGCTCATGGCCTTGTTGTTCCTCGTCGGCACGCGCACGTCGCTGGTGCCGGGCGTGAACATCTGATGGCCCTCTCTCCCCGTCGCCTCCGAACGATCCTGGCAGCGGTCGTGGCGATCCTGATCGGCGGCCCGGTGGGGGCCGCGGTGGTGCTGGGCGTGGCCTACGGCGAGTCCCCGTGCGTCCTGTGCTGGGCCCAGCGCACCTCGATGATCCTGATCGCGCTGGTCGGCCTCTTCATCCTGCGATACGGCCCCCGCCCCCGCTACATCGGAACGGCGGTACTGCTCGGCGCCTGGGGCGTGTTCATGGCGCTGCGGCACTCCGCGCTCCATCTGGCGCGCGACGTCGGTCAGGGATTC
>CAZVKD010000371.1:0-2621 GCA_964627675.1 uncultured Gemmatimonadaceae bacterium | reverse complement strand
CGAGGCTCTGGTGGCCGCCGGGGCGAAGGGGCTCGTGGTTGCGGGCGTGGGCCGCGGCGGCACCACGCGAGAGCAACGGGAGGCCCTGAACCGCGCGCGGGAACGGGGGGTGGTGGTGGTCATGAGCTCGCGCACGGGCGCGGGTCGCGTGCCGGTCAGGGGATCGGAGGAGGGCACGCGGCGCATCGGGGCTGGGGACCTCAACGCGCAAAAGGCGCGGATCCTGCTCGCGCTGGCGCTGACCCGGACCAGCGACCCGGCGGAGATCGCCCGGATCTTCGAGGCAAATCAGTAGAACCCCGTAGGCCGAAGTGCACCTGCAGTTACCCGGGTTCGAGCTCGGCCCGCTCGTGCCGGACGATGTATTCGCCGCGCCCGCAAGACCTTGCGTCGCGGGCCCTGACCGGCGATACATGAACGGCGCCGTTGGATCAGGGCTCACGTCAGCGGAGGTTCAATGCGGAAGCTCATCGCAGTCATCGCCCTCACCCTGCTCACCGGTCCCCTCCTCGCACAATCCGCCGGGCGTTCCAACACACGCCAGGGATTCTGGGCGTCGCTGGGCATGGGCGCCGGTTCGACGGGAGCCAACTGCAACCAGTGCAGCGACGACCGCTCGACGGGCGGCTCCGGCTACCTGCGGCTCGGTGGCACTCTGTCCAACAAGATTCTGCTCGGCGGAGAGAGCACCGGCTGGTTCAAGTCCGAGAACACCGTGGACGAAACGCTGGCATTCGCGTCGTTCGTCCTGCTGTGGTATCCGAGTGCCACCGGCGCCTTCTATCTGAAGTTCGGTCTGGGAGGAATGACCTACTCAGCGCAGGCGCCGTTGCTCGAGCTCGAAGCAGAGGCGCCAAGTGGATCGTTCGGGCTGGGCTACGAGATCCGCGTGGCCCGCAACGTCTCGATCGTTCCCTTTTTCAACAGCCTCGCGTCATCGCCCGTGGAGGTGAAGGTCAACGGCGTCCCGATTCCCACGGACGATATCTCGGTGAACTTGGTGCAATTGGGAATCGGGGTGACGCTGCACTAGAGCGCCGGTCGCCGATGACTCCTCGAGCTCGGAGAGCGGGCTCGGCCTCGGATGAAGCGCGGGCGGAGCCCGCCACCAAGAGCGCGCGACGCGACCCCCCCAACTCAGGATTGCACCCGTGCCCGTCCCCCGCCCCGCCCTCGACGAATTCGCGCCGTTCTACGCGGGCTATATCGCGACGATTCCGGACGGCGCCGACCCCGTCTCGATCATGCACCAACAGCTGGAGCGCCTGCCCGTCCTGTTCGGGGCCCTCGCCCCCGCCAAGGCGAGTTATCGCTACGCCCCGGACAAGTGGAGCGTGAAGGAAGTCGTGGGCCACCTGTGCGATTCGGAACGGGTGTTCAGCTATCGCATGATGCGCGTCGCGCGGGGAGACGAAACCCCACTTCCGGGTTTCGACGAGACGACGTACGTGCCGGCCGGAGCCTTCGAGGCAAGGGCGCTGGGAGACCTGGTGGCGGAGTGGGTGGCCATCCGCAACGCCACGCTCGCGCTGGTCCGCGGCATACCCGGGGACGCATGGGGGCGGCGGGGCACGGCGAACGGGAAACCCATCAGCGCGCGCGCCTTGCTGTACATCACGCCGGGTCACGTGCAGCACCACCTGAACGTGCTCCGGGAACGGTACGATGTGGGTGGGTGAACCGCTCGAGGCCTGAGGGTGGCACGGCGCCGGGATTGAGACGAGCGCGGCCTCGCCCCTATCTTCACCGGCCCGATTCCCGGACACCCGAGATGCTTTCGACCGTTCCGCGTCGAATCTCTCAATTTCATGGCCCGGCACCGACCGAACGGTGCGCCGCTGTCAAGCCGGGTTCAGGAGACGGGCCGCGTGGCTGAGCATGACGCGGGCGCCGCCCTCGGCGCCGAGTTTCCCGTGGTGATCGAGATCCCGGTCCAATGGGGCGAGATGGATGCCTACGGGCACGTGAACAACGCGGTCTACTTCCGCTATTTCGAATCCGCGCGTATCGCGTACTTCCAGCGCTGCGGGCTCCTGGAGTCGTACAAGAGCCGTTCCGTCGGCGCCATCCTGCACTCGACACAGTGCCGTTTCCGCGTGGCACTGCAGTATCCCGACACCGCACTCATCGGCGCGCGCGTGACCGAGGTTCAGGACGATCGCTTCACGATGGCGTATCGCGTCGTCTCACGGGCCCACAACGTCGTCGCCGCCGAGGGTCAGGGGATCATCGTGGCGTTCGATTACACCACGCGGCAAAAGACCCGCCTGCCGGATGACGTTCGGGAAGGCATCGGACGGATGGAAGGAAGGGCGGAACATCGGCGGTAGCGGCCGTCGTCGCTATATTACACTGGTCCCCCTCCTCAGGTGGCAATGAACACCACCGCGCCCCCCAGTTCCGGCGTGGCCGGCAACGGTGGCCGACAGGTCCGTGACACGGTTGTCATTCGCTTCGCCGGCGATTCCGGCGACGGCATGCAGCTCACCGGATCGCAGTTCACGCTGGAAACCGCGCTTGCGGGTAACGACCTCGCCACGTTCCCCGACTATCCGGCCGAAATTCGGGCGCCCGCCGGCACCACGTTCGGCGTCTCCGCGTTCCAGATCCATTTCGGCGCG
>CAZVKD010000370.1:0-2622 GCA_964627675.1 uncultured Gemmatimonadaceae bacterium | reverse complement strand
TTGAGCATGCGGAGCAGGTCCCCGGGCCCAAAACTCGTGGCGTGGCGCTCGACGGCGGCGCGCATCGTCTCCGTGAGACCCTCGGAATCCCCGCCGACCGCACGGAGCAGCAGGGCTCGAAGCGTTTCGCCCAAGCCCGCCACGAACTCGGTCAGATCCGCTCCTGCCTCCACCAGGCGCGCCACGAACCGAAACACGTCGGCGCTGCGTCGAGCCGCCACCAGGTCGAGCACCTCGGCGTAGAGCTCGTCGGCGATCAGGCCAAGCGCCTCGCGCACGCCGGCGGCCGTCACGGGACCATCGCCGAAGGCCACGGCCTGGTCGAGCAGGGACAACGCATCGCGCATCCCGCCCGCGGCCACGCGCGCCATGAGCTGCAAGGCGTCCTCTTCCACCTGGATCTGCTCGATCCGCGCCACCTCGCGCAGCCGGTCCACGATGGCGTGCGGCCCCAGACGGCGGAAATCGAAGCGCTGCATGCGGCTCATCACCGGCGCCGCGGTGTTCTGGATCTTCTGGGGCTCGGTGGTGGCGAACACGAACACCACGCGCGGGGGCGGTTCTTCGAGGATCTTCAGGAGCGCATTCCAGGCCTCGCGCGTCAGCATGTGGGCCTCGTCCACGATGTACACCTTGGAGCGCGTCGGCCCGCTGGCCGCGTACATCGCTCGTTCGCGCAGGTCCCGGGCGTCGTCTACGCCTCGATTGGAGGCGGCGTCAATCTCCACGACATCGAGGTTGGCGGCACCCGACCAGATGCGCGCGCACGAGTCGCAGGTCCCGCAGGGTTCCCCGCCCGAGGCGTCCCCGCGCCGCTCGCAGTTCAGCGCCATCGCGAGAATGCGAGCGGCCGTCGTCTTGCCGACACCGCGCGGACCGGTGAGCAGATAGGCATGCGCCACACGGTTCCGCCCCACGGCGCCGGCGAGCCCCGCCGCCACGTGCTCCTGGCCGATCAACTCGGCGAAGCGGCGAGGCCGGTACTTCCGGGCGAGCGCGGTGTGAGACACGTCAGACGGCGGCGCGGCGCGAGATCATCCAACACTCGTGATCAGAGGGGAGAGAATGCCCCAGGCACCCCGAAGCGACACGGGCCTTCGCTTAGCGCTGCTACCTTCGCGGTCCTGACGCGGTTCACGCGCACGCGCCCTCCGGACCTGGGGCAACGGAAAGGTAGCCCGCGCACGCAGCGCCGGGTAGCCGCGGCCTAGGTCAGAATCGCTCGCTGTTCCCGCTGCCGGCGCATGAGATCGTAGGTCTCCGCGATCTCCCCACCGATGAGAAACGCAAACGCCGTGTAGTAGACCCACACGATCAGCAGCGCGGCCGCCAGCAGGTTGGAGTTCGAAATCACCCGGTCCAGGGTGGCGAAGTTGGTCAGATAGACGCCGTAGAGCACTTTGGCCACTTCGAAGGCGAGCGCCGCCACGACGGCGGCGACGGCGGCCGTGTCCCACGCCACCCGGCGGCTCGGCGCCACGCGGTAGACGATGCCGAACAGCAGCACCCCGACGCCGAAGGCCAGGGTCCGGGCGAGCAACCGTCCGAACCACGGCGAGTTGCTCAGCATGATGGTGGCCGCCGTGCTGACGGTGAGCAGCGAGATCGTGACCAGCACCAGGCCGAGGTCCGTGGCCTTGCCGCTGATCCACGGGCGGGATTCTTCGGTGTCGAACACGTGGTTCAGCGCCGCGCGGGCGCCACCAAAGAAGCGCGTGGAAAACCACAGGAAGAGGGGAATCCCCAAGGCGGAGAACTCGCCGCGCCGCTCGGCCAGATACTCGAGCACACGTTCAGCCGCGGCCCGTGGCTCCACGCCCACGGCCGGGCCCGGCACGAAGTTCTCCAGGATGTTTCGAATGCCGACCAGGAGGTCACCCTCCGTTCGGGCGACGTGGCCCAGGGCGGCCAGGGCGAGCAGCGTCAGGGGAACGGCCGCGGCGAGCGCATCGAACGTGAGCGCGCTCGCGAGGAAGCCGACGTTGTCCTCCATCGCGGCTGCCGCCACCCGCCGAACGAAGCCGGTCGGCGAGAAGGCCCAGCCGCGTCGCTGCCGCTTCAGTCGTCCGCGCTCTCGGGCGCCGGCGTCCGCGAGGCGCGCCGGGCGCTCCTGGCCTCGGACAGCCGCCGTTCCAACTCGTCGCGGGCGGACTGCACGGCCGCGCGGCCCGCCTCGGCGGCGTCCCGCACGGCCTCGCGCCGCTCCGACACGCTGCGGCGGGCGGCCTCGAGGCCTTCCTCCACGCGCTCACGGCCCCGTTCGTACCCTTCCTCCACCAGCCCGCGCAGTTCGTCCGCCTTCCGACCCGCGGCGTCCACCAGCTCGCGGGTCCGCCGGCGAATGGCGCGCCGCGTCTCGGCGCCAGACTGCGGCGCGAACAGCAGCGCCACGCCCGCGCCAATCAACAGCCCCAGGAAAAACGCCCCCAAACCGGACTCGGAGCGCTCGACGACCATCACCGGTTGCTGCTCCCGCTCCCGTGACATCGCTCCTCCTCTGCGGCGCCTCATTCGCCCGCCTCGGCATCATCGGGCGCGGCCTGGGTGGCGGGCCGAGGCGCCGCGCGCCGCAAGTCCGGCGCGTTCACGTACCGGGCCACCCACGTGGCAGTGCCACCGATA
>CAZVKD010000369.1:0-2635 GCA_964627675.1 uncultured Gemmatimonadaceae bacterium | reverse complement strand
GCGCGCGACGCGGACGGCGGGATCTATCTCCACGCCGGTCCAGAGATCGGGGTGGCCTCGACCAAGGCGTTCACGTCCCAGATCGTGGCCCTGGTGCTTCTGGGATTGTATCTGGGGAGGCAGCGGGGCCTGCCCCAGGGGCAAGCGCGGGAACTGGTGTACGAATTGGCTCACCTTCCCGAATTGGTGGATCAGGCGCTTCAGCTCGAGCCGGTGGTGGAGCAGCTCGCGCGCGAGTACCTCGACGCGCGGAATTTCCTGTACCTGGGCCGAGGGGTGAACTTTCCCGTGGCCCTGGAGGGGGCGCTCAAGCTGAAGGAGATCTCCTACATTCACGCCGAGGGCTATCCCGCGGCCGAGATGAAGCACGGGCCCATTGCGCTGATAGACGAGAACATGCCCGTGGTGTTCATCGCGCCGGACGATCACCTCTACCACAAGGTGCTGTCTAACATGCAGGAGGTCAGGGCGCGGGGTGGCCGCATCATCGCGGTGACGAGCGAGGGGAACGGGACGCTGAAGGGGTTGGCGGATCATCAGCTGCGCGTCCCGCGGACCCATCCCCTCTTGTCGCCGGTCGTGACGTCCATTCCGCTCCAGCTCCTGGCGTATCACATCGCGGTGCTCAGGGGCTGCGACGTGGATCGGCCGCGGAACCTGGCCAAGAGCGTGACGGTGGAGTAAGGGGCGAGGAGGGGGTGAGGAGAGGCGAGGAAAGGCGAGGAGGGACGAGGAGAGGCGAGGAGGGTGTGAGCGGGGCGTGCGCCCGGTCCTTGAAAGGTGGTGGGGCGACGGCGACGAAGGGACGCGTTACGCCGGAGCGATGCCGGGGCGCGTACCCGGTAGCTGACCGCTGCGCTCGTGGTCGAATCGGCCCATAGGCATCGCGGAGGCGTATCGCGTCCCGGAGTCGCCGGAGCGCCGAGTAATCGGCGGAGGCGTACCGTCCCGAAGTTGCCGCCGCGCCAAACCACGGACCATCTCCCTTCTCAGGCGTTAGATTCCGGGCCAATGAAACGACTCCTCCCAGCAGCCTTCCTGCTTGCCGTCGCGATGAGCGTTGCCCCTCGCGGTTACGCGCAGGCCCCCTCGTCCGCAACCAAGGTCTACGCCACGCGGGCGGACCTCGAAACCCGGCTCGCCTACCTCGATCGCGTCCTCGCCAGCTCGGCCTACAGTGACGCGCTGAGGCGCCGCGCCACCGACGAATCGGAAGCCATCCGCACCCGCCTGGGCCGGGGCGACTTCCAGGTGGGGGACCGGATCTACCTCTCCGTGGAGGGCGAGGTCGCGCTCTCCGACTCTTTCACCGTGGCGGAGGGGCCGCAACTCAGGCTCCCGGTGATCGGCGACCTCCCGATGAACGGGATTCTGCGCGCGGACCTGGAGACCTATCTCACCGATCGCCTGTCTCGTTTCCTGAGACAGCCCCGCGTACGCGCGCGGCCATTGATTCGCCTGGCGGTGGATGGCGCCGTGGCACGGCCGGGGTTCGTCACGATTCCGGCCGACATCGTGTTGGCGGACCTCCTGGTGGCCGCTGGCGGAGCGAGCCCCACCGCGAGGACGGATCGCATGCGCATACTGCGCAACACGCTCACGCTCCTCGAGGGCGCCGAGATCCAGGACGCCCTGCGCAACGGGCTGACGGTGGATCAGGTGGGGCTTCAGGCGGGGGATCGGCTGCTGGTGCCGGCGCGGGGGGCCGGCCTGGGAGGACTCGAGGCACCAGTGCGCGCGCTGTCGATCATTCTGACCATCCCTCTGAGCATCATCGCAGTCACGCAGATCTTCTAGCCGTGCGCGTCCTGTCCGTGGTCGGCGCGCGGCCCAACTTCATGAAACTGGCCCCGCTCGCCCGCGCCCTCGCCGCACGGCCGGGTGTGGAGCACGTCGTGGTACACACGGGCCAGCACTACGATCGCAACATGTCCGACACGTTCTTCGAGGACCTCGGCGCTCCGGAGCCGCATCACAACCTGGAGGTGGGCTCGGGGTCCCACGCGGCGCAGACGGCCGCGATCATGCAGCGGTTCGAGCCGGTGCTCCTGGCCGAGCGACCGGACGTCGTGCTGGTGTACGGGGACGTGAACTCCACGGTCGCGGCGGCGCTCGTAGCGGCCAAACTGGGCGTGCGGGTGGGGCACGTGGAGGCCGGACTCAGGAGCCGCGACTGGTCCATGCCCGAAGAGATCAACCGCGTCCTGACGGATCGCCTGGCGAATCTCTTGTTCACGCCATCCCGCGACGCGGACGAGAACCTCGTGGCCGAGGCGCCCGAGCGGATCCACTTCGTGGGCAACATCATGATTGATTCGCTCGTGGCGCTCCTGCCGCGCGCGCGATCCGCGGACACGCTGGCGCGCTTCGGGCTCACGCCGGGCGAGTTCGTGGTGGTGACGCTGCACCGCCCGTCCAACGTGGATGACGGGCCAACGCTCACGAGCGTCATGCGGGCGCTGGCCCGAATCGCCGAACGTCACCCGGTGCTGTTCCCGGTGCACCCACGCACACGGAACCGCCTGGAACAGCTCGGTGAAGACCGTAGCGCGGGCTCAGAAGGAAAGGGCCCGGGAAAGCTCCCCCTGACGGGCGCCGACAGTCGCCTGCGGTTGATCGAGCCGCTGGGCTACGT
>CAZVKD010000368.1:0-2640 GCA_964627675.1 uncultured Gemmatimonadaceae bacterium | reverse complement strand
AGACCGGCCTGCCCAAGGGCGACATGGGCAAGATTGGGCTCGCCGTGACCCCGGCCGATCCCGCGCTGGTCTATGCCACGATCGAAGCGAACGAAGAGGAGCGCGGCTTTTACCGCTCGCGCGACAAAGGGGAGAGTTGGGAGAAGCGCAACGGCTACATCTCCGGCGGCACCGGCCCGCATTACTACCAGGAAATCGAAGCCTCGCCCCAGGACCCGAGCCTGGTCTACCAGATGGACGTGTTCATCCACGTCACGCGGGACGGCGGCTCGACCTTCCAGATGCTCGAGACCGGACACGACAAGCACAGCGACAACCACGCCCTGTGGATCGACCCGGCCAATGGGCGCCACATGCTCGTCGGTACGGACGCGGGACTGTACCAGAGCTTCGATGAGGGGGCCACGTGGCGCCACTTCCCCAACCTGCCCATCGCGCAGTTCTATAAGGTGGCGCTCAGTAACCGCGAGCCGTTCTACGACGTCCTGGGAGGGGCTCAGGACCTGGGCACGCTGCATGGCCCCTCGCGCACCCTCAATCGCGATGGGATCCGCAACCAGGACTGGTACGTCCCGCTCGGCGCCGACGGCTACGGCGTGGCCTTCGATCCCCGCGATCCCGACATCCTCTACCTGATGTGGCAGGAGGGGAACCTGTATCGCAAGGACCGGCGGAGCGATGAAGGGCTGAGCATCCGGCCGCAACCAGCCCCGGGAGATCCACCGGAGCGGTGGAACTGGGACTCGCCCATCCTGGTGAGCCCGCACAACGCTGATCGGATCTACTACGCGTCGCAGCGGCTGTGGCGCAGCGACAACCGGGGGAGCAGCTGGACACCGCTGAGCGGCGACCTGACACAGGGATTGAACCGATACGAACAGCGCTTCATGGGACGCGTCTGGAGCGTGGACGCCCTGCACGACAATGCCGCCATGTCCAAGTACGCCACGATCACGGCGATCAGCGAGTCGCCGATGGACTCGAACGTCCTGATCGTGGGCACCGACGACGGGCTGGTGCAGGTCTCCACCAACGGAGGACGGACCTGGACGCGGGCCGCCGCTCCGCCGGGCTTGCCGCCGCTTTCCTTCATCAACGACGTCGAAGCGTCGCTGTACGACGCCCGCACCGTGTACGTGGCGGCCGACGCGCACAAGATCGGCGACTTCACGCCGTACGTGTACGAGAGCGCAGACATGGGCCGAACCTGGCGCTCCATCGCGGGCAACCTGCCGAAGAACACCATCGTCTGGACCGTCCAGCAGGACCACGTCACTCCCGACCTGCTGTTCCTCGGCACGGAGTTCGGCATCTACGTCAGCCCGAACCGCGGAGCCCGCTGGTTCAAGCTGAATGGCGGCGTGCCGACCATTCCATTCCGGGACCTGAAGATCCATCGCCGGGACAATGACCTCGTCGGGGCGAGCTTTGGACGGGGCTTCTATATCCTGGACGACTACACGCCGCTGCGCGACTTCGGGGCCGGCGCGCTGGGGCAGGAGGGGACCCTTTTCCCGGTGCGAGACGCCTGGTGGTACGTGCCGTCCCAGCCAGCCCAGGCGCCGGGACGACCGACCAAGGGGAGCGACGACTACACCGCCGAGAATACCCCCTTCGGCGCCATCTTCACCTACTACTTGCGTCAGGGCCCGACCACTGCCCGCGAAGCCCGCCAGGCCCGCGAGAAGACGCTGCGCGAACAAGGCGCGGACATACCATTCCCCGGGTTCGACCGCCTCCGCGCGGAGGCGCTGGAGTCCGGACCCAAGGTCCTGATCACCGTGTCGGACGCGACCGGGCGTCATGTGCGGTGGATCGAGGGGCCCGCGAGAGAAGGGCTGCACCGAGTCAACTGGGACCTGCGCGGTCCCAACCCGAACCCCGTCAACCTGAGCCCTCCCGGATTCCAGCCGCCCTGGAGCGATCCGCCCCGGGGGCCGCTGGCGGCCCCGGGCCGATACACGGCTCAACTGGTGGTTGTCTCGGCGAGCGGCGTGCGACCGCTCGGCACCGCCCAGTCATTCACGGTGAAGCCGGTGCCGAATGCCCCGCCGGGCACGGACTTCGTCGCGGTGTCGGCCTTTCAGCAGCAGACGGCCGAACTCCGGCGCCGAATCGCCGGGGCGGACCAGGAGATCCAACGCGTCCGTGCCCAGCTCCGCCACATGAGGGCGGCGTTGCTTGAAGCGCCCCGGGCCGATCCCGCCTTGTTCGCCCGAGTGGACTCGGTGACACAGGCGCTGGCCGCGCTGGACCTCGAACTCAACGGTGATCCGGCGCGGGCGCGACTGAACGAACCCGCGGCGCCGTCAATCAGCGACCGGGTGGGCCAGGTGATCGCGGGACACTGGGACACTCGGCAGACCCCAACCGCCACACAGCGGCGTAACATCGAGATCGCGGCTGAAGCGTTCGAGACCCTCCTGCGCGCCTTCAGCGCGCTGGTGGACGGCGCCGTGGCGCGACTGGAGGCCGACCTCGAAGCGGCGGGAGCGCCATGGACGCCGGGACGGCGGCCGCGTTGAAGAGGTTGGCGGCGGTCACGGTCTCTTCGGCGACCTGCCGGTGAGAACGGCGTGCGGGTAAAGAGGCGCCGGGCGGATTCGAACCGCCGAATAGAGGTTTTGCAGACCTCTGCCT
>CAZVKD010000367.1:0-2669 GCA_964627675.1 uncultured Gemmatimonadaceae bacterium | reverse complement strand
CGCCGTTCGGGATCGCTGTACGTTCATGTTCGACGTTGCTCACGGGCGAGTCGCCTGCAGCAGATTTGCGAGCCGTTAGCCCGCACCAGGCCAGTCAGTTTAGGGGCAAGCATGCGTAATCGACCATCGGGCGTCATCCTCATGAGCGTTTTGGCCGGGCTTGTGGTGAGCTGCGTCCCGTCACGCGGTGCCCCGGTTTCCGGCACGGCAGGTCAATCGCTACAAGCGGTGCTGGACTGGGCGTACGGGGAAAGGATCCTCACCGAGTCCATGGTCGTTGAGCATCTGGAGCTTGGTTCGGCTGCGGTGGGGTGGAACACCTTTCGCGCTAGGATCACTAACCTGACCGCCGCTCCCTTGTCCGTCGGGCTGGACCTCCGCGCTGTTCCCGGGCTCTGGCTGCGTCCGTCCTTTCAGAATCAATTCGTTTTCCACATCCCCCCTCGAGACACGCAAGTCATCGAGGCACATTACGAGTTTCGACGGCTCAGTCCGGAGGCCACTCTGCGCGTGTGGATCGGGGGCGTTAGCCGAACCCCTGAAGGTCGGCCGTGGGTCGATCCAGTCTTGGTCGAACGGCTGTACCCGCTAGGCCATGGTAACCCTGCCGCTTTCGATCCGCACACGTTCTTCGATATCCTGCGCACCGAGACTTTGGACATATTCGCCCGCAAGGGGTCGCTCGCCCAGTCGCGGATCCATCTCATCGCAGCGGAGCGTGAGCGCGGACTCCGAGAGATCGAGGAGGTGCTCGGCGTTCGCTTTGACCGCCGAATCCGGCTGGTGTTCTACCCGGACTCCGCCACGAAGACCCAAGAAACCGGACATGTCGGCGCTGGGTTCGCCAGCGGGGGAACTATCGTAGAGATCTACAATGCTGAGACGCAGCTCGATCCCTATCATGAGATCGCCCACTTGGTAGCTGGTCAGTTGGGTAACCCGCCTGCGCTCTTCAACGAGGGTTTCGCCACGTACATATCTGAGCGTCTTGGTGCGGCGGCGCTGCGCTATCTCGGCCATCCTGGCAAGACAGTGACTCAAGCAGTGTGTGATCTGGCCGCGTCCGGGCAACTCATCCCCCTCGCAGAGCTTTTTCGCTTTCTTGAGATCGGGAGCGAAGAGTCCCGACCGCCCGTTGCCTATCCTCAAGCCGGTTCAGTGGTCAAGTATCTGATCGAGGTCATCGGATTGGTGCCGTTCCGCGAGGCGTATTCGGTACTCGTCAGTTCCGACGAGCCCGGTCGAATCCAGGAGAATGAGGAGGCCTTCGCTCGTATCTTCGGGGAATCGCTCCGAGAGGTCGAGCGGGCATGGCGTAACAGTCTAGAATGTTCGGAGTCGTCTTGATGTGCGGGCTAACAAGCCGATGAAGCCTGACGGTCGCCTTGGGCGCCCGCAGCTTATCGGCAAGGCGTTAGCAACTGTCTCAAAAGTCAAGAGCTGATGAAGACCTGGACCTGATGGTTCGGGTTCCACGGCTGCCCGGTCCGCAGCATGGTGTTCAGGATCGTGAGCAATTTCCGCATGCACGCCACCAGCGCCAGCTTCTTCGGTTTCCCCGCGCCCACCAGCCGCTGATAGAACGTCCGGATCGTGGGATTGTGGCGGATCGCGACCAGCGCTCCCATGTACAACGCGGCGCGCACGTGGGCCCGGCCACCCAGGACGAAGCGCCGGCCGCGCGGCGTGCCGGAGTCCCGGCTCACCGGGGCGATCCCCACCAGCTTGGCAATCTCCCGCCGCGTCAACCGGGCCAGTTCCGGGAGATCCCCGACCAACGTGGACGCGATGACCGACCCGATCCCCGGCACGGAGCGCAACAGGTCATCGCGCTCGCGCCACGCCGGCGTCCGTCGGATCACCGCGTCGAGCCCCCCCTCGGTCCGGGCCAGTTCCCGCTCGAGGTAGGCGATGTGCTGCTGCAAACTCTTGGTCACCGCCTTGCCCCGACCGAACACCTGCCCCAACCGGTTCCGCTCCGCCTGCAGCATCTCGAGCAGTTGACGGCGCCGGGCCAGGAGCCCCGTCAACTCGTGCGCGTCGGCATCGGGCAGGGCCCGCACCGGCGGCCGCACCCGCTCGGCGAACAACGCTAAGACCGCCGCATCCAACCGATCCGTCTTGGCGAGCACGCCCGTCGCCCGCGCAAAGTCCCGGACCTGACGGGGGTTCACGACCACCACCGGCAAGCCCGCCGCCAGCATCGTGCCCACACTCAAGAGTTCGTACCCGCCCGTGGCCTCGCACATGATCAGCGTCGGCTGCAGCGCCCGCAGGCGCTCCGCCAAGACCTGCACCCCCGCCTCGTCATTGGCGACCGTCCACTGCTCCCCACTCGGCCGCACCGCCACCACCAACTCCGCCTTGGCCACATCCAGACCCACCAGCATGGGCTGTCCCCTTGGGAAACGGCCGCCTCGCCCTTCCTTGTAGGATCCGGGGTCGCGTTCCGCCCCACCCAACTGTGCGGGCTCGTCGGCCTGGTTCGACTGGGACGCCGCTCCGGCTAACGAACGGTGTCGTGCACCCAGACAGCATCGAGCTGGCGCCCCAGTCAGAATGGCCATACACTCGTCACTCCGATAGATACAAGACAGCCCCGAGGAGGCGACGCGGCGACAGCACGGACGGGAGTGTGAACGAGTGAACCATAGCGAGATCGTGAGTTT
>CAZVKD010000366.1:0-2673 GCA_964627675.1 uncultured Gemmatimonadaceae bacterium | reverse complement strand
CGTGAAGATCGTGCTGGTGGTGATCGGCCCCTGCTCTCCCGCTCCGCTCGCTCGATTGATCACGCCCGGCACGTTCGTCATGCAGGCCGGCGACACGGCGCGCCTGAAGCGGTTGGCGGAGTTCGACGGCCCGGGCGTCGCGGCCCTGGTTCCCGAGGGCTGTGCCCGGTTCGTGCACGACCCCGCGGCAGCGGGAGCGCGATTGGTCGTGGAGCACATGCCGGAGACCGCAGGCCGGCGAGCCGTGGGCGGCCTCAGCATAGCACAGCAGCAAGAGGAGCTACGGTTGCTGGCGACGCTGGCCGCTGCCTCCACCGCCCCCGCGGCTCCGGCTGGCGCCGCCGCCGCCGCCGTGACCACCGGCAACGGCGCGCCTCCCGCGGATCCCGCCGCCAAGCTCGCCGCCTGGCTGCTGGCCCAAGCGGATCTCTCGGACGTGGGCTGACATGGACCTCATACCGGCTGTTTTGGGCTCGAGCCTGATCTTGGGCGGTCTGGGTCTCGCCTTCGCGGCCGTGATCGCGCTGGCGCACCGCCGGTTCAAAGTGGAGGAGGACCCGCGCGTGGACGCGCTCGCCAGCATGCTGCCGGGCTCGAACTGCGGCGCCTGCGGGTCGGCTGGATGCCGAGCGTTCGCCGAACATCTGGTCGCGGGAACGAAGCAGCCCGCCAATTGCACGGTGATGGACTCGGACGGGATCGCGAGCGTGGCCCAGTACCTCGGCGTGGACGCGGGGCACGCCGAAAAGCGCGTGGCGCGGCTCCTCTGCGCCGGCGGCTGCGACGTGGCGCCATCGCAGGCGGCGTACATCGGACTCAGGACCTGCCGAGCGGCCGCGGCCGTTGCCGGTGGCGGGAAGACCTGCGCGTGGGGCTGCCTCGGTCTGGGCGATTGTGCCGCGGCCTGCGACTTCGACGCCATCGTGATGAGCCCCACCGCGCTGCCGGTCGTGATCCCGGACAGGTGCACGGCGTGCGGCGACTGTGTGACGGCCTGCCCCAAGGACCTGTTCACGCTCATGCCCGTGGAGCACAAGCTGATCGTGCAGTGCAAGAACCCGCTGGAGGGCGATCGCGCGGTGGCCATGTGCCGGGTGGCGTGCAACGCGTGCGGCAAGTGCGCGCTGGATGCCGCCCCGGGATTGATCACGATGAGGCACGGCCTGCCGGTGATTGACTACCGCAAGGCCGAGTTGGCCGACGAAGCCGCGACCGCGCGGTGCCCAACCGGGGCCATCGCTTGGGTCGAAGGCCAGCAGTTTGCCCCGCGGGTACGTGAGCCGGAGGGAGTCCTCGTATGACGTTGCGCAAGCCGAGCCCGCAAGCGCCGGCGCCGAAGTATCCCGGCACGCCAACCGCCGTGGACGGCAGCGCGGCGGTGGTGGAGATGGAGACCGCGGCGAGCGAAGCGGCGGGGGCGTATCCCATCACGCCGTCCACGCAGATGGGTGAGGGCTGGGCGCAGGCGGTGGCGGAAGGCAGGACCAACGTGAATGGTCGGCGCCTGTTGTTCTTCGAGCCCGAGGGCGAGCACGCGGCCGCCGCGGTCACGGCGGGCATGAGCATGGTGGGGCTCCGCGCCACGAACTTCTCCAGTGGCCAGGGCATCGCCTACATGCACGAATCGTTGTACGCAGCCGCCGGCAAGCGACTCACGTACGTGCTCAACATGGCCTGCCGGGCCATGACCAAACACGCGCTCAACGTGCACGCGGGCCACGATGACTATCACGCCGTGGACGATACGGGGTTCTTCCAGCTGTTCGCCAAGAACGTGCAGGAGGCGGCGGACCTCAACCTGATCGCGCATCGCATCGCCGAGCTGGCGCTCACGCCGGGGATCTGCGCGCAGGACGGATTCCTCACGAGCCACGTGATCGAGTCGGTACGGCTCCCCGAACGCGCCCTGGTCAAGGAGTTCCTGGGCGACCCGGCGGACGTCATCGAGACGCCGACGCCGGCGCAGCGACTGGTGTTCGGCGAGACACGCCGCAGGATCCCGGTGCTGTTCGACCTCGACGCGCCGGCCATGCTGGGCGTGGTCCAGAACCAGGACAGTTACGCGCAAGGCGTCGCCGCCCAGCGGCCGTTCTACTTCGATCACGTCGCCACCCTGGCGGACCGAGCTTTTGCCGAGTTCGCCGCACTGACCGGGCGGAGCTACGCCCGCGCGTCCGGCTATCGCCTCGACGATGCGGAGTATGCGATCGTGGGCCAGGGCTCCGTGGTGTGGAACGCCGAGGCCGTGTGCGATTACCTGCGCGAACGGCGCGATCTCAAGATCGGCGTGCTGAACGTCACGATGTTCCGCCCCTTCCCCGCCGATCTGGTAAGCCGGTGGCTCAAGGGAAAGAAAGGGGCCGTGGTGCTGGAGCGCGTGGACCAGCCGCTCGCCGTGGACCCGCCCCTGTTGCGCGAGATCCGGGCCGCGATGTCCAAGGCGCTCGAGAACGGCCGGCCCACGCAGCCCGTCCCGCACGCCGGCGTGGCCGCATGCCGTCCGGAGGACGTGCCCGAGTTCTACAGCGGTTGCTTCGGACTGGGCAGCCGCGACGTTCAGCCCGGCGATCTGGTCGCCGCGGTGCTCAACATGCTGCCGGACGGCAAGAAGCTGCGGCAATTCTACCTCGGCCTCGACTTCGTCCGACCGGACACCCGGCTGCCCAAGCTTCA
>CAZVKD010000365.1:0-2680 GCA_964627675.1 uncultured Gemmatimonadaceae bacterium | reverse complement strand
GTGGCCGGACTTCAGCGGTGCCGAGCTTCACGCGGGCCACGCCGCGGTATGTGGGGTGACCCGGGCGATGCTGCGAAACCCTCGGGCCGCCGTCAGCCTCGAGGGAACAAGCGAGCGCGAGACAGCGGCGTTGGGCATCGCCGCCTTCGCGTCGGGCATGGGGCCGCTGCTTGGATGGTGGATCGAGCGCGGACTCGTGACGGCGTCCGCGGCCGCGCGGCAGATACTGGCCGTGCATCTCGATCACGGCCGCCGCCGGATCACCGCAATTCGGCGGGCGCTGACGAAGATTCTGGGGGAGCTGCGCTCGGAGGGCGTGGAGCCCGTGCTCCTGAAAGGACTCCACACGGGCAGCGTGTACTTCCCAGAACCCGGCACCCGTCCGGCGGGGGACATTGACATCCTCGTTCGCCCCGCGGAACGCGACGCGGCCGCCGCGGCGCTCAGCCGGGCGGGTTGGCGGGAGGTGCGGCGGACGGTGTACGGCGCCCGCTCGGAGTGGACGCCTGCGAACCGGGAGCAAACGGTCCAATCGCTCGAATTTGACCACGCCGACAATCCGTGGGGGGTGGACCTTCACACGGCGCTCGAGCGCTGGTATTTCCGCGGCGTCCGAGCCGGGTTCGGCGACCTGGCATTCAGGTACACGGCGTCCATCACGATTGACGGCGAGCCGGTTCGAGTGCTCAGCGGGCCCATGCTGCCGGCGTTTCTGGCCCTGCACGCCAGTCTCGATCTGGTGCGGATGCGGCTGGTCCGGCTGGTGGAATTGGTCCTGGTACTCCGACAGGGCGCCGGCAACGGGACCCTGGACTGGAACGCCCTGCTCGCGCTGCTGGACCACACTGAGACGCTGCGTTTCGTCATTCCTGCTCTGGCGTTGGCCGAGCGGCTGTGTCCCGCAACCGTGGACGAGCGGTTGGTGGCGCTGGGCCAGGGGCTGCTCACTGGACGGATGCGGCGCGTCATGGCGGCCGTGGAGGCGGCCGCAATGGCGCCCCTGACGTATCGCTCGCTTGACGATCGCCTGATGTGGGCCCGCGGCCCGCGCGAGCTCCTGCTCAACCTGTCGGAGCTCGTGTGGCCCACGGACGACGGCCTGTCTATCAACCTGGGTCGGCTGCAGTGGCGGCGGTGGGCGCAGTGGTGGCGAGGCCGGGCCGGAGTTCGGGCGCGATGAGTCACCCCACTCAGGATCCCTCATGCTGAATGGGCACCGGTCCCTGGATGATCATCCAGTTTGGTCAATGGCTCGGATCAGGCGACGGGCAGCGCGACCCCACGCGGATGAATCGCCGCGCTCCCTCGATAGCGAGTCGCGAACCGCATCGAGTCCTACAGGCACTCGCGCCGCGAAACGGACGGGGCCGTCACGCCGACGGGTTCTGGATGACCCTGGGAACGCGGCCCGCTCGGGCCAGCAGCGCCGTCGCGAGCGCCACCACGTCGCCAGGCTGGCATCGTTCAAGACAGGCCGGCGCCACGGACCGACAGTGCCCATCCATGCAGGTGCCGTCGGGCCGCCGACAGGTGCTCACCAGTTCGGAGTAGTTGCCGTGAGGCTGGGCCCACACCCAGCGGCTCGCTCCGAACAGCCCGATCGTGGGGACTCCCAGAACCCAGGCGACGTGCATCAACCCGCCATCCTCGGACACCATTAGCCCGCAGCGGCGGATCAGCGCGAAGGCTTCGGACAATGATGCTCCCACAAGGTCGAGCAGCTTCTCGCCCAGGCCCGCACGGAGGAAGGCGACTTTTTGGGCGATCCCCGCCGTGCCAGTCACGAGGAATTGCACCGGTTCTCCCAGCGCGGAGGCAAGTCCGCGGGCGAACTCAACGTAGTCCTCCAGTGGCCAATTGCGTCCCGGGAATCCACCAGCGGGATTGAGGGCGACCAGAAGCGCGCCCGGTTGCCAGCCCGCCGCGCGCAGGCGGTGAGCTCCTGCGTCCGGATCCCGCAGGGAGAGATCCGGCGTCACGGACCCCAGACCGAACCCGGCGGCCTCGATCGTCCGCCGGATTCGCTCGCCGGCCAACACGGGAGAGTAGCGATCGAACTCGGCCCAACAGCGGGGAACCAGCATCCGGCGGACGAGGCGACTCACTCGGTTCCGCTGAAGATCCAGGATCACGTCGTAGCGCCGCAGGGCGAGCTGCGGCAGGAGGCCGAGAGCCCCCACGATCTGGCGTCTCGTGCTGTCGCCGCCCCCGAGCCCGAAGACGCGATCGAACAGCTCCACGCTGTAAGGAACGTCCAGAAACCGCTGGCGGGTCAGGAAATCGAGACAGACCCCCGGGACCATCCGCCGAAGCGCATGAAGATACGGGAGCGTCGCGACGGTGTCGCCCATCGCTTGCAGGCGAATCGCGAGCACACGTCTGGGAGGGCGCGGCCCCCGCCATGGCGCGGCACGGATGGTCTCAGCCGCGGGGAGGCACCCACCGGGAACCGGAGGCTGGCTCACTGCGACGCTCGCTGCCAGCCGGACGCTCTCAGGACGCGGTGCGGAACGGCGAGACGAGCGGCCACCGACAACGCCGCACGCCACCACGCCCGGGACGGAGCCGCGTACGCGAGCGCCGCCCGAAGGGCGGTCGCCGCGGGGCCGGCCCGACCAAGACCGGCCTGGAGCCGAGCCACGCGAACCCACCGCTCCGCTGCCTGCCGCCGGCAGAGTCT
>CAZVKD010000364.1:0-2717 GCA_964627675.1 uncultured Gemmatimonadaceae bacterium | reverse complement strand
CTCCTCCCGCAGGGGGTCGGAGAAGTGTCAACCATTACCCGGACATCTGTAACCCCATGTACCCGGGTTGTACCGCCTAGCCGCCCATCAACCGGTTGCAGCGGACGGTCCGCTCCGCGGCCCGCCGCTGAACCGGGGCGTTATGCCGCAACGCGGTTTCCAGGATCGTCCGGATTTGCCGATAGTCCTACTGAGTAGTATCTTGCTATATGGCGCCGGCGGCGGGGCAGGCTTCCCTGGAGTTCGTTTATACCCCGTCGTTCGAGACCAGCGCGAAAGGGCTGCTGGACGACGACGCGATGCGTCAGGTCGAGCTCGCGTTGCTGCGCGATCCCCAGCAGGGAGCGGTGATCGCCGGGACCGGAGGCGTCCGAAAGCTCCGAGCTGCGCTCGCCGGCCGGGGTAAGCGCGGCGGCGCCCGGATCATCTATTTCGCGGTGCTGGTGCGGCAGCGCGTCTACTTCTTGCTCGCGTATGCCAAGTCAGAACGCCTGGATCTGTCACCAGCCGACAAGCGGGCCTTGCGCGCGCTGGCCCACCGGCTGGAGGAGGTAGGATAGGATGGCACGGAAGACGACCCGGTCGTCCGCCACGGGCCGCCGGTTAGTGCGGAGCATGGCGGAGGCGGTGGCGATTGCGGAGGGGCGGCTCGCTCCGGCGCGCTGCCACCGGCGGACGGTTCGGGAAGCGACGGTTGCCCCCCCACCCCGCTATGGCTCGGCGCGGGTGCGGCGGCTGCGCGAGCGGTTGGCGTTGTCGCAACCGCTCTTTGCCCGAACTCTGAACGTGAGTGTCGCAACGGTTCGCGGCTGGGAACAGGGCGCCCGCGTTCCGGACGGCCCTTCGCGCCGCCTCCTGGAACTGGTGGAGCGGCACCCGGAGACGGTGCTGGACGCCTTGCGGTCCCGCGTCAGTGATCCTGCGGCATAACACCATTAAGAAGTGCCCTGTGAAGAGGGAGTAGTTCATCCTCGCGGCGGGCGCAGCTCGCCGCTGCCTTTGCTGATCGTCTTCTCCAGGTCGTCCTCTTCCCCCTTGCCAGCGGCGTCTGCCGGTCGTATCCGCTTGAGCGTCACGCGCGGTGGCGTCCAAACACCATGATGGGCTCGCCCGCTCGGCACCGTTCAGCCCGAGCGGTCGCCTCGCGGTGAGGCGGTCCCAGATACATCGTTGGCACAACGCCGGGCTTCCCAATCAAGGAAGTGACCCCTGCGAGGGATCAGTTAGGCGGATGGGCTTGCCCGGCGTGGCCACTTCGCGTGCTTCCGATGACTGAGCGGGCGGTTCTTGAAGCGCCCGTTGAAATCCTCCTGCTTGGTCAGCACCTGGTAGACGATCCGCGCCAACTCCAGGGCGACCAAGGTGCGCGCGATCCGGATCGGCGTCTTGCGAGCCTTGGCCTTGAAGAAGGCCCGGACACGCGCGGTTGACGTGGTGCTCGTGAGTCAGGTCCTGCATCACGTCCCGCGGCACGACGTGGCCGAGTTCCTTCGCTCCCTGAACGCGGTCGCACGACTGGGTGTGGTCGTGGCGGACTTGCGACGCTCGCCGCTGGCCCAGGCCGGGATCTGGGCCGCGGCACACGTGCTGTCGTTCCACGAGGTGACCCGTCGTGACGGGGTGACGTCCGTGCGCCGTGGATTCACCCGATGCGAGCTGGCGGCGCTGTGCCAGGCGGCCGGCATGCGCGCGGCGGTCCGACGGCGGCCGGGCTGGCGCCTGGTGGCCTGGTGGAGGCGGGAAGGCTGATGCACACGGTCAACGCGATCCTGATTGCGGCGCCGCTCGAGCGCGTGGTGGCGATCGCCAGCGCGGTGGAACGCTGGCCCGAGTTCCTGGCGCATTACCGTCGCGTGGAGTTTCTCGAACGGCATCAGAGCGGCGGTCTGGTGCTGATGAGCGCGTGGCGCCGGTTCGGACCCCTCGGCTGGCCCACGTGGTGGGTATCCGAGATGACCGTGGATGCCGGGCGGCCCTGCATCCGATATCGCCACGTCCGTGGCGTCACGGCCGGCATGGACGTCCGCTGGCAGTTCGACCCCACGGCCGCGGGGGTCGCCGTCGAGATCGTGCACGAGTGGCCGGGCCCGCGCTGGCCCCTGATCGGGAAGGTCGCCGCCGACCGGGTGATCGGTCCAGTCTTCATTCATCACATCGCGTCCCGTACGCTGGCGGGCGTGAAGCGACGCGCGGAGTCCGCATGAGCGATGACGTGGTGATCACCGGCATCGGGTGTGTGACCCCCATCGGCACCGGTGTCGAGCGCCTGTGGCAGGGCCTTCAGGCGCGGCGCTCGGCCGTGCGCACCATCACGCGGTTCGATCCCGAGCCGTTTCGCAGCCACGTTGCGGGCGAGGTTCCCGACTTCGACGGCGCCGACTACCTCCCGGCGCGGGCCGTGCGGCGGCTCGACCGCTTCTCGCAAATGGGCGTCGCCGCCGCCGGCATGGCCCTGAGGGACGCCGCACTCGATCTCGCTCGCGAGAACCGGGACCGCATCGGCGTGATGATGGGGTCCGCATTGGGTGGGATCGCCTTCGCCGAGCGCCAGGTCGGGATCTACGCCGCCCAGGGTCTGCGCGGCGTGGACGCCAGCCTGGCCCTCTCCGTGTTCGGCGGCGCGGTGTCGTGCAACATCGCGATCCAGACGGGATGTACCGGTCCCAACGCGACGAACGCCATGTCCTGTGCGTCGGGGGCGGTGGCCATCGGGGAAG
>CAZVKD010000363.1:0-2718 GCA_964627675.1 uncultured Gemmatimonadaceae bacterium | reverse complement strand
CTGAGGATCGACGAGGAGGTCAAGCGCATCGTCATGGAGCAGTACAACCGCGCCCGCGCCATCGTGACCGAGCATAAGGATGCCGTCGAGAGATTAGCTCAAGCCTTGCTGGAGCGCGAGACGCTGGATCGAGAGGACGTGGAGCTTATCGCCGCCGGCAAGGAGCTACCCGCGCGGCCCCCGGCGCCGCCCCTGCTGCCCGAGCATCAGCGCGCGCAGCCGGCAAAGGCTCGCCTGCCCGAGGCGGGGCCCGTCCTGGGGACCCCGGGCGCCGAGCCGGCAGGGGCGTGACGCGGGGCCGGGACCCCGCCGGCGGTCCCGCTCCGGATCGGCGGACCAGTCCGCTGGTCGGTGCCGCGCGTCCCCGGGCGTGGGAGACGGCGCGAGGTCGTCTCGCGCTCGATCCGCCGTTGATCGTTGGGATTCTCAACGTCACACCTGATTCATTCAGCGACGGAGGGTGTTTTTTGTCCGTGGACGCCGCGATTCGCCACGCGGAGCAGCTCGCGTCGGAAGGGGCGGGCATGCTCGACGTGGGAGCCGAGTCCACCCGCCCCGGCGCCTCGCGCGTCCCGCCGGAGGAGGAGTGGCGCCGGCTGCATCCGGTGCTCGAGGCGCTGGCGCGGCGACTCCCCGCCGTCGGGCTGAGCGTGGACACCACACGGTCGGCCACCGCGGCGCGCGCCCTCGAGGCGGGGGCGTGGGCTATCAACGACGTCTCGGGCCTGCGGCTGGATCCGGGGATCGCGGATGCGTGCGCCCGGCATGGCGCCGGACTCGTGCTCATGCACTCTCGCGGCTCGGTCGAGGACATGGCGTCGTACGCGCTGGCCGACTACCGCGACGACGTCGCCACGGAAGTGGCTCGCGAGCTGGAGGAGGCGGTGCATCGCGCCGTCACGCGAGGCGTCTCGCGCGAGCGAGTCGTGGTGGATCCCGGGCTGGGATTCGCCAAGACGCCCGAGCAGAGCGTAGCCACCCTCCGGGGGCTCGCCACCCTGGCTCGCCTTGGGCTTCCGATCATGGTTGGCCCGTCGCGCAAGCGGTTCCTGGGTGAGATCACGGGGCGGGACCTGCACCAGCGGGACATCGCCACGGCGGCCGCCTGCGCGGTGGCGTACCTGCACGGCGCCTCCATCTTCCGCGTTCACGCGGTGGCGCCCGCGAAGGACGCCCTCGCCGTGGCGCGGGCGCTGAGCGCCAACTGATGTCCCTCGAGTACCTCCACTTCCTGGCCCCGGGATGGCGGGACGTGGTCCAGGTGCTCCTGGTCACCCTCGTCATCTACCACGCGCTGCGGGTGCTGGCCGGGACGCAAGCGCTTCAGATCCTGCTCGGCCTGATCCTGTTGGGTGTGATATACTTCGCCGCCGTCCTGCTCCGGCTGGATGTGATTACCACGCTGCTCGGCGTGGCCTTCGCGTACGGCGCCTTCGCGGCGATCGTCGTGTTCCAGCCTGAGCTTCGCCATGCGTTGGCCCGGCTGGGCCGGCTGCGCGCGCTGCAACTGTTTTCCGGCGGCGACGCGCGGGCCGTGAGCGAAGAGATCGGTGAGGCCGTGGCTCGGCTGGCCCGAGCAGGAACGGGTGGGATCATCGCCGTGGAAGGCGAGATGTCGCTGGCGGACTATTGCGAGACCGGGACCACCATGAACGCCACCGTGTCGGCGGATCTGTTGACCACCATCTTCACCCCCTACTCGCCGCTGCACGACGGTGCGGTCCTCATCCGCGGCGACCGGATCATCGGCGCCGGGTGCGTGCTGCCCCTCACCCAATTTCCCGTGACGGATCGGTCGCTCGGTACGCGCCACCGGGCGGCGCTGGGCCTGTCCGAGGAAACCGATGCCGTCGTGATCGTCGTGTCCGAGGAAAGCTCGCAGGTATCCCTCGCGCTGCACGGCTTGCTGCGCCGTAACGTCACGCCGGCGGAGGTGCGTCAGGTGTTGACGGAGCGGGTGCTGCCGGCGGCCCGGGCGGCCGAGGCGCCCTCGGGCGGCGCCTGAGCGGCGACAACCCAAACCCACTGGACCCATGCCGGACCCGTCCAAGAGTTCGAGCGGCGCCAGCGATCGGCCCCCGTATCTCGCCGCGCTCGCCGTGTTCCTCGTCGTGCTCAGCGGCTACATCTGGTCGCTCGCGCCGACGGTCACGTTCTGGGACGCGGGCGAGTTCATTGCGACTGCCAAGATCCTGGGCATCCCGCACCCCCCCGGCACGCCGCTGTTCGTTCTGCTGGCACATGTGTGGGCGGAGATCGTGCGGATCGGCGAGTACGCGTATCGCACGAACTTGATGACGGCCGTGTTCTCGGCCGGTGCGGCGGCCTGGTTTTTTCTCGTGGTGTCGCAAGCCTTGCGCGGAGACGGGACGGACGACGCGTCCCGTGATCGCCTCTTCACCATCGGCGGAGGCGTGGCGGCGGCGGTGGCGTCCGCCTTCGTCTTCACCGTGTGGCAGAACTCGGTGGAGACCGAGGTCTACATGGTTGCCACCTTCAGCATCGCCGCGACCTGCTGGCTGATGTGGCTGTGGCGCAAGCATCGTGGCACGCCCCGCGCGCCCCACCTCCTGCTGTTGATCGCCTACCTCGCCGCCGTCTCGCTGGGCAACCACCTCATGACGCTGCTGGTGGGCCCGGCGGTGCTGGGCTTCATGGCGTACGAAATCCGGCGCGCGCCGCTGGACGACGAGGGCGAGCGCCGGGTCGAGTGGGCCC
>CAZVKD010000362.1:0-2729 GCA_964627675.1 uncultured Gemmatimonadaceae bacterium | reverse complement strand
ACGCGTGAGAACCGAGCCGCGATCACAATCAGAATCTGCGGCACCCGATCACTCCCGGTGGCGCGCCGGGCGTCTTCCAGCAGGCGCCCGCAGTCCCGCTGGGCGGCGGGCAGGGCCTCCAGCCCGTGTCCCACCGGGTCATAGTGATAGAGACCCGGCTCCAGGCCCTGACAGGCGCTGACGACCGGATAGAGCTCCAGCCCGTGGCACGCGCCTCCGCTGGGGTAGGGCCGCAAGCTCGCCGCGTACGCCGCGCCGGTCCCGGTGCCCAGGTGGTGCTGCACGCGCCCGACGCGGTAGAGAAACTCACCCAGCTGCGCGGCCGTGACGGGCGCGGCACCATAGCTGCGGAGCGAGCGTCGAGCTTCGAGCACCGCGCTGAACGGCGCGTCGCGGATCCCGAGGGCACGCAGATCCGGGCGATGCAGGGCGATGAACCGCTCCGACATCGCTGACTTGGCCGCGGCGGCGGGCGGAATCCTCCCGCGAAAGCGATCCGTCCCGCCGACGGGATTCCGGTGCCGCCCCAGACGGCTCCGGGTGTGAAACAGAAGATCCACCGGCTCCCACTGGAGAAGCTGAGGATCCTGGTCCTCGGCGGCATCGCCGGTGGCTCCCACGAGGGTCAGCATTCCCGCGCCCATCAGCAGACTGACCAGAGCCTGGAGCGCCCAGGCCGGCAGGTCGCCCGCCACCTCGCGGACGTCGTTGGTCGAGGTCGGACGACTGAACGCGGCAGCTGCCCGGACCGCCCGGCTGTCCAGCAGCTCCACTCGCGCAAAGGAGGTGGGCGACTCAATGACCAGGCAGGTCCCCTCGCGGCGCCAGACGGCGAACCGGGACAGGGTCAACCTCGCGTCCGCCGGCTGGGCCGGGAGCGCCGGGCGAAGACGAGCGTGCATGGGACGGAGCCGCGCCACCAGCTCCGTCCCGACCCGGAGGGAGTAACTGATGGCGCCCAGGTCTTCCAGCACGCCGAGGGCATGGTACCACTCCGGCAGGGCGAGGGGGCCGTCCTCCCGGAGCAGCGCCGACGTGAACTCCTCCTCGGTCGCTCCGCCATCCGCCAGGAGCCGAAGCGCCCGCCGGACCCCCAGGCCCACCTCGTTGAACGTGATCCGGCGATCGTCCAGCACCACGGAGAGCGCGCCGCGCTCATCGAGCTCAGCGGCGGCGGCCGGGTCCAGCGCCAGGACCAGCGCCGCGCGTACTGACGCATCGACCGCGGACGGCCACCCAGGGCGCGCCAGCGCCCCGGGCCGCTCAGGACTCACCACCAGGAGCACATCGGAAACGGGACCGAGCACATGGGGAAAGGCGAGCACATGGGGAACGGCGCCGAGCACCTCGCCTCGACGGAGCACATCTCGGAGCACATCTCCGAGTAGGCCGGGAGCGGCGCGGGACCGATCTCGGTGATCGTCACCGAGGGGCGTACGGGGATCACCATGTGGAATGCGTTGGGCTCGTCTTCGACCACGCGCACGGTCACCCCCTCCGCCACCTGGAGTCCCTCCTCCGCCAGGGCCGCTTTCACCTGACGGGCGTCCTTGAGGCGGGCCTTGTACTCAGGATCCCGCCACGCCCTCGCGATGACCCTTGCGTACAGGAGCCGCATCTGTCCGTACACTCGGGATCGTTCGTACGCATCCGCCATGGGTACCCCCTGCGTAAGGATGGAACGCCGGCTGCCTCGCTAGAAGAAAAAGGGCACCGGGTTGAGCTCCGCCTCCGTGCGCGGCTGGGCCAGCCAGCCGAGCGCCACTGGGACGTCATAGAGACGCCCGGGAGCGAACCGCGCCCAGAACGGCCGCAGCCCCGGCACGATGATCTTGACCACCGGCAGACCGATATCGGGCCGAGTCTGATCCAGCACCAGCATCTCCATCGAGCGCTCCGTCACCAACCGCTGGCAGCGGAGCACCTCTTCTCCCGAGCCGGCGGCCCTGCGGTCGGCGTAGCTGGACAACGCTACCTGGCTGGCGTTCGGGAGGAGATAGTGGTGCGCGGCGACCGAGGCGTCGCGCATCCAGGCCACGACCTCCGGGTCCAGCTCGTGCTCCAGGACCCCGAAGGAGCGATCCACCGCCAGCATCTGGTTCATTTCGGTGAGCGCGTGCGTGAGCGCGGCGGCGGGATCGAAATGGGCGCCGAAGCCCAGCAGGATGCGTTCCGCGGCCTCGCCGACGCGCCGCGACACGGCGGCGAAACAGGGGACCGCGAAATCGGCGGTGAGATCCAGGACCCAGACCTCGCGCCCGAGCGACTCGTACCACTGGGTCAGCCGGTGCGCGTAGGCATGCTCCGTGTCCACGATGAGGCGGGGACGCTGGACCCGGTTATACCACCACAGGGCGACGCTGTCGCGCTCGATCAGCTCCAGGAACCCGCGCAGCATGGCTTCCTCGCGGGTCGGGCCGCACGCGTTGCCGTTGGAGTCCGCCCAGCACGGAGCCTCCTCGGCGGGCCCCGGGTAACCGTAGTAGAGCAGCATGGTGGGCAGGAACTTGTGGCGCTGCTCCGTGAGCGACCAGACCGGCGTCCAGTCCATGGCTGCGCGCGGGTCGAAGGGCGCCGCGACCAGAGCGTACGACGACCCCCGCTGATTCCAGCGCTCGCGCCAACGATACTGTTCGCCGCTGAACAACATGCAGGCGTTGGGGTGAATCGCCAGATCGCCCAGGTCCTGGAACGTGGCCCGAATGCGGGGCTCGTCGCCCTGGAACACA
>CAZVKD010000361.1:0-2747 GCA_964627675.1 uncultured Gemmatimonadaceae bacterium | reverse complement strand
AATGGCCTGCGCGTTGAATGTGTTGGTTTCGATCAGGTCCGCGCCAGCGTCGAGGTAGGCGCGGTGGATCTCGCTGATCACGTCCGGCCGCGTGAGGCACAGGAGGTCGTTGTTCCCGCGCAGGTCCCGGGGGTGGTCCCTGAGCAGGTCGCGCCGGAAGTCCCGCTCCTCGAGCCCGTATGACTGGATCGTCGTCCCCATGGCGCCGTCGAGGACGAGAATGCGCTCCGTCAAGAGGCTGCGTAGGTCGCTCACGGTAGGGTCCACCGTATAGCGTGTAGCGTGTAGCGCGTAGCGGTGGCGCGGGGCCGGATTGTCGCTCCGTGGGCCCAACCAGTCATGTGCATGCGCTCCAATCCAACCGCGCTCGGCGGTTATGCTACACGCTATACGCTACACGAAACAGAAAACCCGGAATCGCCAAGCGGTCCCGGGGGTCCGGCGTTTTAGCGACTTGTTTAACGTGGCTGCAATAGGCCGCAAATCACCACGACGTCAATTGTCTGCTTAATCTACCTGAGCGCTCCCCCGGGGGGAAGACGTCCCTCGGGGGGCCGCCGTTCGGCTCCCGCGGTGGGTCTGCCGGCGGGCTGCGGCGCCACCGCCAGGAGCCGGGCCAGCACAGAGTCCCGATCCAATCCGGTGATGCGAATGCGTTTCCGCCGCCCGGCCGCGCCACCGGCAATCGCGACGGCCGACCTGGGTATGCCGAGAGTGGCGGCGAGGCAGCGGATCAGTTCGGCATTTGCCGCTCCGTTCACGGGGGGCGCGGCTACCCCAACCCTCACCGCGTCGCCGTAGCGGCCCAGCACGCCGGTGCGGCGCGCGTTGGGCTGCACCTGGACCAGAATCGTCGCGCTGACGCCGGTCACAAAACGCGCATCAGCCACGCCAGCACGACCTGAAGGATCAACCACGCCACAATCGGCGTAATGTCTATCGCGCCGAATCGCGGGACGATCTTGCGCAGCGGCTCGATGATCCAGTCCGTCAGGACGTATGCCGGCCGCATCCACCGGCTGTACCGAAACACGCCGAACCACGAGCCGATCACGCGCACCAGGATCGCCGCCATGACGAGCCAGCCCGCGTAGTAGGCCAGCAGGCGGACGATGCCTCGAGTGCCTTCGCGGCCGGCTCCGGCCACCTGCGTGGCCTGGAAGGCAACCCATTCGGCGAGGGTGATGCTCAGGATTCCGCCCACCACGGCGAAGCCCACCAGCCACCACGGCGCCGACTGCGGGTTCCCGCCCCGGTTCAGAAGCCACCGTTCGATGGGACGGATGACCGGGTCGGTGAGCTGACGCAGCGTCCGGCCGAGGCCGCCGAACGGATCCACGCGTCGAGTGCGCACCGCCCACGCCCCCGTGGCGATCAAGGCGGACACGAGGAACGCGACGAAGACAGCGTACCGCAGCGGAGCGAATGGCACCCTAGGCGAGCACGTCCGCGATCAGGCGGTCCTGTTGTGCACGGTGCGCGGCCGGATAGCCTTCGGCCGGGCTCGATCGCTCGGGCCGAGCCACGTGCCGTACGGCGACGTTCGGGGGAGCCAGGGTCTGGAGCTGGGGGACCACCCATTTTCTCGCGCCCATATTGGACGGCTCTTCCTGGAGCCACACGATCTCGCGGAGCGCCGGGTAGGCAGCGATAAGCGTCCGGACGTCCGCCTCCGGGAACGGATACAGGAGCTCGAGGCGGCCGAGCGCCACATGCGGCGCGCCGCGTCGTTGCTCGGCCAGAGCCACGTCATAGAAGACCCTGCCCGAGCACAGGACGAGGCGCGTGACGCCGGCGCGCTCCTCCGGCGCCTCGGGATCGTCCAGTACGGGGTGGAACCGGCCCTCCGACAGTTGGGACCCCGACGACGTGGCCTGCGGGAGGCGCAGCAGGCTTTTCGGCGTCATCAGGATGAGCGGCCGGAGCTCGGCGTGCTTGGCCTGGCGCCGCAACAGATGGAAGTACTGGGCGGGCGTGGAGCAATTGGCCACGCGGATGTTGCCCTCGGCCCCGAGCGCGAGATAGCGCTCCAACCGTGCGCTGGAATGCTCCGGTCCCTGGCCCTCGTACCCGTGCGGCAGGAGCAGCGTGAGCCGGGACGTTTGTCCCCACTTGGCGAGCCCGGCGATGATGAACTGGTCAATGATGACTTCGGCCGCGTTGGCGAAGTCGCCGAATTGCGCTTCCCACAGTACCAGCGCCTCGGGTGCGGCCACCGCATAGCCGTATTCGAACCCCAGCACGGCGTACTCGGATAGCGGACTGTTGTGCAGCTCGAAGGACGCTCTGGCATGGGGCAGGTGCTGGCTCGGAGCGTAGCGTCGCCCCGTCGCCACGTCGTGCAGCACGAGATGCCGTTGGCTGAACGTCCCGCGTTCGGTGTCTTGGCCCGTGAGCCGAATCGGAACCCCCTCGGCGAGCAGGGTGGCGAAGGCGAGGGCCTCCGCATGACCCCAGTCAATCCCGGCGCCGGAGGCGAGGGCGTCGCGTCGGCGCTCGAGCTGCTTGGCGAGCTTGGGATTGACGGTGAAGCCGTCCGGCACGCGGAGGAGGGCGTCGTTCAAGTCGCGGAGCAGCGAATCGTCCACCGACGTCTCGGGCTCGGCCGCCAGGGCCCAGCTGGCCGAAATGCGCACCGGTTCCTCGCCGCCCCCCATGGTGAGTTCCGCGCGGAGCTTCTGCTGCGTGGCGACCAGGCGATCGAATGCGTCGTGGCGGCCGCCAACACGGCGCTCACGCCGCTGCGC
>CAZVKD010000360.1:0-2749 GCA_964627675.1 uncultured Gemmatimonadaceae bacterium | reverse complement strand
GTCGGTTTTCCCCCGGCTGCTTTTCATTGGCGGAGACACCTGTGTCGGGTCCGTTGGGGGAGACTGCTACGTCCTGCCGTCGGCCAGGGGGAAGGGGATTGCCACCCGACTGCATGTGGCCACTCGACAGGACATGGGCCAACGTGGGGTGAAGGTCATGTACGGTCCTCCCCTTCCTATCAACCTGCGAGCCCTGCTGTCCGCGGGCGCAACGGTGGTGACCCAGTTCCGTCGCTTCACCCTGCTGCTCAGGCCGTCAAGCCGGGCGTCGGATGGTGTGGAAGCTCTGGAATCGAATCGGTTCCGGGGAGTTGTTCCGTCCGCCCTGGGCTTGGCCGCCAGGTTGATGGCAGGTGCGTGCGTTCCCCGAAACTTATCTGCATACTCGATCAACAGGGTGACGCATTTCGCCGAAGAATGGGACCCCTGGGCCGAGGCGCAGCGATGGTCGTACCCCGCTTCGTGTGTGCGGGATCGTCGCTATCTGAACTGGAGATACGTGGAGGCCCCCGAAAAGCGGCACATTCCCTATGCAATCCGGCGACGAGATCAACTAGTGGGATTGCTGGTGTTAAGAGAGGAGCGTCCTCGCTGCGCCGTCGTGGACCTTTTCGCGGGCAGATCCCGGAGCACGTTGATTGCGGCGCTGGCCTTGGGGGCGCGCAAGGCCGAGGCGGCGGGATGTGGGGCCTTGGATGTCTGGTGCACGCCGTTTCCGGGCCACCGCCGAGTGCTCGGCGGCTTGGGGTTCATCAGGAGAGACAGAAGGAGGGAATGGTTGTTTCAGGTGCTCAGCGCCGACGGCCAGGTCACGAACCCGCTGCTGCTTGGGCGGAGGAACTGGTACTTCGCCTACGGCGATCAGGATGTGGATTAGAGCCAGTTATAAGCCTACACTCGGCGCGAAAGAAAGAAGCCATCCGTTACTGTTAGCTTGAGTTGTCGGTCTCCCGCCACACTGTCTCGGCCCCCTCCGTTCCGCGATCGTCCGTGTAAGACGTTGTGAAACAATGTGATACGATCCCACGCGGTGTTGCAAGTGATTGCCTGGTTCCTGCGTGTCTATCGCGATGCGTGGCTCTGCTGGTGCAGCCAGACCGCAGTTGCATTGACCTGACCCCCGGAAGTTGATCCAGATATAATGGGACTCCTCGCGGTGGAGGAGTCATGCGGAAGAGTCGGTTCACGGAGGAGCAGATCATCGGGATCCTGCGGGAGGCAGAGGCGGGGACCGAAGCCGGGGCGCTTTGCCGGCGGCATGGGATCACGGTGTCCACGTTTTATCGGTGGCGCCAGAAGTACGGCGGGTTAGAGGTGAACGAGGCGCGGCGGATGAAGCAGCTGGAGGAGGAGAATCGAGGGCTGAAGCGGCTGGTGGCCGACCAGGCGCTGAATCTCCAGGTGCTGAAGGACCTCTTGGGAAACAGGTCGTGACGGCCCGGGCGCGGCGCCGCGTCGTCACGGAGGTCCAGGCCGCGACGGGCGTCTCGGAACGGCGGGCGATCCGTTTTACCGGATTTCCCCGTGCCACGATCCGCTACCAGAGCCGGCGGCCGCCGCAGGACATCCTGCGAGCGCGGTTGCGAACGCTGGCAGAGGAGCGTCAGCGCTGGGGCTATCGACGGTTGTACGTCATGCTCCGGCGGGAGGGCTGGGTGGTGAATCGCAAGCGGGTCCAGCGGCTTTATCAGGAGGAGGGTCTCTCCATCCGGCGTCGCGGCAAGCGGCGCCGCGCGCGGAGCCCCCGGGTGGAGCGGGCCGAGTTGACCGGTCCCAACCAGCGCTGGAGCCTGGACTTCGTCACTGACACGCTGAGCACGGGGCCCAGGTTCCGCTGCCTCACGATCATTGATGAGTGGAATCGCGAGAGCTTGGCGATCCACCCAGCCCGGTCGATCCCGGCCCTTGGAGTGATTGCCGTACTCGAGCGACTGCGGATCACGCGCGGCCTGCCTCCAGTGCTGGTCACGGACAACGGGCCGGAGTTCACGAGCCGGGCGTTCGATGCATGGGCGTACAGCCGGGACGTACAGCTCGCCTTCATTCAACCGGGCAAGCCGATTCAGAACTGCTTCATCGAGAGTTTCAACGCGACGTTCAGGGACGAGTGCCTCAACCAGCACTGGTTCCGCTCGATTGAGGATGCCCGCCGCGACATCGATCGCTGGCGTCACGACTACAACACTGTCCGGCCGCACTCGGCCCTGGGGGACCTTCCCCCGGCGGCCTTCACGGCACATCATGAGGTCGAGACCACGGCCTCGTTCACCCCAACGAGCGAGCCAGTCCCACTATGACTGGACCAGCTTTGGGGGTCAGGTCAGGGGGACTGGGATTGACACCGGTGAGCTACCCCCAAGGCGGCTGGTAGCGGGGCCAGGCGAGCCCGATGCGGCAGCAGAGCCCAGCTGTCCCCTCACCGCATTGCTGGGGATGGCATCTCAACCCGGAGCCTTTTTCGGCATCCTGCTAAGGCCCAATCCGGTGCGTTGAGGCGCCGATGCGGTCGAAGTAGAACGTGCCGTTCACGCTATTGGGATCGTTAATCGTGTCTAAGAACCAGAACCCCACCACATCGTGCGGGAAGGTCTTATTCCAGTTTATCCAACCCGTGCTGCTGTCAAATGTGAGCGGGCTATCCATAACAGGCTTCACCGGGAGATTCCCGTCAATCCAGCAGCGCCACCCTGGGAGATCCGCGCCGAATTGGTTCCGGTTGTATTCGATTTCCAGATAGTGCCAGGCATCG
>CAZVKD010000359.1:1495-2757 GCA_964627675.1 uncultured Gemmatimonadaceae bacterium | reverse complement strand
CTCCCGCGAGGAGTCCTACCACGTTGGGCCCGCTCGCGCGCGAGGCGGCGCGCTGCGTCACGGAGACGGTGAGGCGAAGACTCGGCACGTCCCTGATCCTGAGCGCTGCGTCCCGCCTTGCGGCCGCCAGCGAGACGCCGTGCTCGGAGAGCAGGGGGGAAATGGTGGGGTCACGGACCAGGACGAGAGGTTTGCCGGCCGTGCGCTCCCATGACGGTCTGAGCGTGGTGCGCTCGAGCACCGGGCGATACGACGCCCACACGGCATCGGACACCGGCGCCACGACGATGACGGCTGCCGCCTCGCTCCGAACCAGCGCGCCGATAAGCAAGTTTCCCGCGCCACTGACGCCGCCGCCGGGCGCCGCCGGCACGATGGCCAGCGCCACCCCGCCCCGAAGTCGCTGCACGTCGAGGCGGGCCGGATCCCCCGCGCCGCTCACCACCACCGCGGGACCGGAGGCACTGCCCTCGACCACGTGGGCCAGCGGGATCGCCACGTCGCGGCCGATCCGGAAAATCGGGCCGCCGGCCACCGCGATGCCCGAGCGCGCCGTGTCCACTCGAACCCGCTCGATATCGTAGCCCTGCAGAAAGCTGCCGTTGTCGCCCAGCGGCTTGAGCCCGAAGCGCCGAAACTCGCCCGCGATGTACGCCGCGACCTGGTCCAGCTCCGGACTCGGCGTGGGGCGGCCGCGCATCGAATCGTGCGCGATCACGGCGATGCGGCGGCGAATGTCCTCGGCGGTGATCGAGGCGGCCGCGGCCCGGGCGCCGGCGCCGTCCTGGGCGCGCGCGGGGGTGGCGGCGCCGGCCGACGCCATGGCGACGAAAGGCGCAAACGCGAAAAGCGACACTATAGGCGACCGACCGCCGGCGAGCGCCGACGCGAGCCGGCGCACAGAGAGCCGCATCAGGACACCAGGGGTGAAGCGACGGCGAAAGATAACCCAGCCACAGCCGGGGCCCGTTCAGCCGGGCCGGCGCGGCCGTTCCCCCGGTTTTGCCGGCGGCTTGCGCTCCGGCGGTTTTGCCGGCTGGCGCGCGGGCTGCGCGGGAGTTCGCGGCTGCGCCTTGGGCGGCGCCGCCTCCGGGCGCGCGGGCTCAGCCCGCTGGGGCTCCCGAGGCTCCAGCCGCGGACTCCGGCCGTGACGGCGAGCGCCACCACGAGCAGCGCGACGGCCGCCCGGCCACCTCCCTCTCCGAGAAAGGCCCGGAGCACACGATAGAGGCCCGGGTTGAACTCCCACCGCTCGGCGTACG
>CAZVKD010000359.1:0-1485 GCA_964627675.1 uncultured Gemmatimonadaceae bacterium | reverse complement strand
CCTTCGCGCGCGCCACCGCCAGGCGCAGGTCGTCCGCGGACTCGACTCGCGGGGTACGGCCCGCCGCTCAGGGGTCGCCTGGCGGGGCGGTGTCGCCTGGCCGGGCGATTCGGGCGACCGCGACCGCTCGGGCGTAAGCCGTGGTACCACGACCGGCTCGCCGGAGGGCTCGCGCGCCTGCGGCACACGAACCGGTGGCGGGACGGCACCCCGGCCGCCAACGTCTCCCCCGGTGACTCCCCGATCGGCCCGGTCGGCCGCCGCGGCCGACTCCTCCGGCCGGCGCGCCCCGGGCTCCGGGGATCGCCGACGCACGCGCACCACGGACGCGTCGCCGGGCGAGCGATCCTCGAAAACGAACCGCGGCTCCAGCGGCTGCGCGGTGCGATAGACGACCCGCGTGCCGGCATACACCCGGGCCGGGTAGTAGTCGGGGTCGTCATGCACGACGATCCGGAACCGGACGCAGAAGGAGCGATACGGGTCCCAGTAGGAATACGCCGCGTACGCATGGCAGTCGTAGCAGAGGAATCGCGGATAGTCGTATCGGCGTTCCACGTAGTACGTAAAGACGTCGTAGCCGTACCTATCGTAGTTGGCGGGAACGATGAGGTTCGCGATGTACAGCAACGCCGCGTAGGGATCTCCCGCGATCCGCCCGTCGGCTGCGATCGCCCGGTAGTCCCAGTGATCGCCCCGGACGACCCGGGCATAGTTGAAGGGGTCCAGCGTGACGATGGCGAACACGTATCCTTCGCCCGGGTAATCATCAATCACGAACGCGAAATCGCGGTAGCGACGGTCCACCTCGTAGGAGCGCCGGGCGCGCGCGAAGTTGTCTTCCCAGGGCTCGTCCGGGTACAGCAGGCGCACCCGCCCGTCGGTGTCCACGCGCAAGACCGTGATGTACCCGTCCGAGTCGGTTCGGAAGAACACGCGGATGCGTTCCCCGCGCTGCACCACGCTGCCGTGCTCCCGGTTGGTCCACAGTTGGACGGAAGGACCGTCCTGCGGGTGGAGATACTTGGAGGCCGGCACCGGTGGCGGCGCTTCGATGGCGACCAGCGAAGGGATGACCATCCACAAGAACACTGCTGCTCCTCCAACCAGCGCGGCGGATCAGAGCGCCGCGGGTGCTCGTGCCACGGGGCAGAGAGCGTGCCATCCGGGCTGCGGGTTTATCATATTGAACGGCATGATCTTGCGACAAGCGCGGCAGGCGCGACCCGGGGCGCGTTGTCCCGTTCGCTGGACGCGGTGCACCTCTCGGAGGGCGGAGCATGCTGCGAGCGTCCGCGTAGGGCGTGCGGGCTTGGTACCTTGATGGTCCCAATGCCCGTTGACCGCCCGGACCTGCTCGACCCCTTCGAAGTGGCCCAGCTCGGCGGCGTGGAGCTGGTGGCGGAAGGGGTGGTCGAGGGGTTCCTCGCAGGTCTGCACCGTTCGCCCTTTCACGGCTTCTCGGTCGAGTTCGCCGAGCACCGC
>CAZVKD010000358.1:0-2758 GCA_964627675.1 uncultured Gemmatimonadaceae bacterium | reverse complement strand
AAGTTCAATGACTTCACGCCCCACGTGTTCAAGACCGCGGACTACGGCCGCACGTGGCGGCGCGTGGTGAGCGGCATCGAGCCCGAGTCGTGGGCCCGCGTGGTGCGGGAAGATCCGGTGCGCCGAGGGCTGCTGTACCTCGGCACCGAGCTTGGTTTCTACGTCTCCTTCGATGCCGGCGAGCGCTGGCAGAAGCTCCAGCTTAACCTGCCGGTCGTGCCCATCACCGACCTGCAGGTACGGGGCAACGATCTCGTGGCCTCCACCTCGGGCCGGGCCTTCTGGATCCTCGATGACCTGTCGCCGCTTCGCCAGTACCGGGAAGATCTGACCGCCGCCACCGCGCGCCTGTACCGGCCGGCGGATGCCGTCCGCACGGTGCCCAGTGGCGGCTTTGGCGCCGCCCCGCCCCGAATGGGGCGCAATCCGCCAGCCGGTGCGATGCTGTACTACCACCTCAAAGAAGCAGCGGACACGGCGCGTCCCGTCAAGCTCGAGATTCTGGACAGCGCCGGTACCGTGATTCGGTCGTACAGCAGCCTCCCGCAGCGCGGGCCAGGCGGGCAGGCCGCCCAAAGCGGTCCCGGCGCCCCGCCCGGGGGACCGTCGCTGCCGGCACGGGCCGGATTGAACCGGTTCGCGTGGGACTTGCGGCACGAACGGCCAACCGCCGTTCCCGGCGCGTTCGTCTTCGGCGCGCTGGTGGGCCGGCGCGTCGTGCCGGGGACCTACCAGGCCCGGCTCACGGTTGGAGACTTCTCGGAAACCCAGTCGTTCCGGGTGCTGGCTGACCCGCGCGTCCGGGCGACGGCCGCCGATTTCAAGAGCCAGGACGACTTGCTCGCGGTCGTGTCGCGCGAGCTGTCCGAGATTCACACCGGGGTCAACCGCGTGCGGGCGGTGCGCGAACAGGTGAGTCAGGTGATGGCCCGCTCCAGGGAACAGCCGGGAGCGTCGGCCGTTGACAGCGCCGGGCGAGCGCTCCTGGAGAAGCTGACCGCGATGGAGGACTCCTTGATTCAGAAACGCACGGTGGACGGTCAGACGGTGATCAACTTCCCCATGCGGCTGAACCAGTTCTACATCTACTTGATGAATGCGGTGGACGGCGCGGATGACGGCGTCACCGATGGCGCTCGCCGGCGCTTTGCCGATCTCCAACGCCAGTGGTCCGGTCTCAAGACGACGCTGGACCGGCTGTTGGGCGCCGATCTCGCCGGCTTCAACGACGTCGTCCGGACGCAGGGGATTCCGGCGGTGGTTGCGCCGCCGGCGCGTTGATCGCATGAAGCGTCGGGTGCTCATCATCGGCGCCGCCGGGCGTGATTTCCACAACTTCAACGTCGCGTTCCGGGATGATCCGGATACGGAGGTCGTGGCGTTTACGGCGGCGCAAATTCCCAACATCGCGGGCCGGCGCTACCCCGCGGCACTGGCCGGGCCCCGGTATCCCCAGGGCATCCCGATCGAGGCCGAAGACGACCTGGAACGCATTATCCGGGACCGCGCCGTGGATGTCGCGGTGTTCAGCTACAGCGACGTCTCTCACGAGCACGTCATGCACCTTGGCTCCCGCGTGCTCGCGTCCGGGGCGGACTACCTGCTGCTCGGCCCGCGCCGCACCATGCTCGAGGCGCGCGTGCCCGTGATCGCCATCGGGGCCGCTCGTACGGGCGCGGGGAAAAGCCAGACGACGCGCCGCGTGGTGGCCGCGCTCCGGCAGGCCGGCCGGCGCGCCGTGGTGGTGCGACACCCCATGCCCTACGGAGACCTCGAGCGACAGGCCGTGCAGCGCTTCGCGACGCGCCAGGATCTCGACGGCACCGACGTCACGATCGAGGAGCGCGAGGAATACGAGCCGCTCGTTTCGGCGGGGAACGTGGTATACGCCGGGGTGGACTACGAACGCATTCTGCGCGCGGCCGAGCGGGAGGCGCACGTGGTGGTCTGGGACGGGGGCAATAACGACTTCCCGTTCTTCGCCCCGGACCTCATGATCGCCGTCACGGACCCGCACCGGGCGGATCATGCGTGGCGCTATCATCCCGGGGAGACGACGATGCGGCTCGCGGACGTGGTGGTGATCAACAAGGTGGATACGGCGGACGCGGCGCAGGTGGAGAGAGCGCGTGAGGTGGCGCGTGCGCTCGCCCCGGGCGCGACGGTGATCGAGGCCGCGAGCCGGGTGCACGTGGAAGAAGCCGAGCAGATCGAGGGGAAGCGCGTGCTGGTGATCGAGGACGGGCCGACGCTGACGCACGGGGGCATGGCCTTCGGCGCCGGCTGGGTGGCCGCCCGCCGCCACGCCGCCCGGGAGATCGTGGATCCGCGGCCGTTCGCGGTGGGCTCCATCCGCGCGACGTTCAACGCCTACCCGCACATCGGGGCGGTGCTCCCCGCCATGGGCTATAGTACCGAGCAGATCGCCGAACTCGCCGCGACCATCCGCGGGACCCCGGCCGACCTGGTGCTGGTCGCCAGCCCGATTGACTTGCGACGCCTCATCGCCCTCGACACGCCGTCACTGCGGGTGCGCTATGAGCTTGAAGAGACGGGGGAGCCGACGATTGACGCCGTGGTGCGGGAGTTCCTCGCCCGAACGGCGTGAGGGTTGAGGCCTGGCGGCCTTCTCCCCCTCACCGCTGACGCCGTTCCCGTCTACCGTTGTTGCATGCCGGCCACGGGTCGCCAGCGCGACGCCATCACCGCTCCTCCGGGTCCCGTCCTGGTGCTCGCCGGGCCCGGGGCGGGGAAGACG
>CAZVKD010000357.1:0-2779 GCA_964627675.1 uncultured Gemmatimonadaceae bacterium | reverse complement strand
CGAAAGAGCCCATGGGACGGTAGTAGCCGACGATGGGCCCGAACTCGAAACGGTGTTGCGCAACCGCGGCCCCAACGGCGACCTGTGTTGCGGCAGCGACGGTCACAAGGGGGCGGACAATGCGCCCTACCATCGATAAGTCGCCCGTAGGGACCGGAGGACCAATGTGGTCGCGCCGCTCAAGTACTGAGAGGAGCGCTGGATTGAGGACCTGAGAAAGGCAGCGCACCCCTCTGTGCAAACCGACGGCACCTCCGCCTGGAAGCCGGGGACTCCCCTTCGTCGGCAGAGAGATCCGCCGACTGGAAGTGCGTATGGGACAGTAGGAGGAAACGACCTGGCTTCCCTAACCTACTATCTACGAACGACCCGGCCGGCCACCATTCGTGTTCACATTCACCGATCCGCACGACGTGCCGTTCCCGATCTCGCGCAGCGCGTTGAAGCTCCGTGCTTCCGATTCATCAAACGTGCCGCCGACGTATCTGACATAACCACTCTTGTACCGAATGAGAGCAGTCGTCTATTGTCAAAGCTCCCCCCAGCGGAGGCTGCCGTGCGCACCATTGGCGGCACTTCGCTCACCGGGCTATCGGTCAGGGGCGCGCGCCCGATCCTACCGGAAAGCGTTCGCTTGCTCCAGCGCGGTCGATGCAATCGACGGGCCGGCCGCGGGCGGGCACAAGACGTCGTTACGGTGGTGGCGGCAGGCTAATGATCTGGAATTGAGCCGCGGGCGACCACGTGGCCGTCACACAAACACAATTCTTCCTTCTCGGCCGGGTTGACGCTAGCCGGCGCACGGACGCTTCGCCCCCGAGCGCCCGACGGCTCCAATTCCGGGTTATGCCGCAGCCTTGACACAGAGACTCGACCTGTACAGTTTACCTGTACAACATGACCGAAGGCGCTCATGACCGTCAAAGTGAGCTATAGCCACGCCCGCGACAACCTAGCCGATCTCTGGGACGAGGTCGAGAACTCGCGCGAGGCGGCGCTGATTGAACGCCGGGGCCACGAGGAGATGGCTCTCATCCCGGCGGAGGAACTGGCGAGTCTGCGGGAAACGGCCTACCTGCTCCGATCACCCAAGAACGCCGCACGACTGCTTGCGGCCCTGACGCGAGCTCGCCGCGGCCGGACGCCGGCAAAGGACCTTGCGGCGCTGCGTCGGGAGCTGGGGCTGTCGGAGGGTGCCTGACTGGGGGCGCGGGGCGCAAACGCAAGGCGGTGTTCCAGGACGAGTGCTTGGAGGACCTTCGCTATTGGGTCGATACCAACCGAAGGACGGCGCTGCGCGTTCTGGACCTGATGGAGGCCACGCTGCGGGATCCCCATCGCGGGATAGGGAAACCTGAACATCTCAAGCATCTTGGTGGCGCCGTGTGGTCTCGCCGCATCAACGAAGTCGATCGGCTCGTCTACGAGGTATTCCCCGATCGCGTCGAGTTCCTCCAGGCGCGTTACCACTACGCGTGATCACTGATTCGGCGGCTGCGGCCTAACGCCTTGCCGCTCAGCCGCGAGCGGCGGTCTCGCGGCGGCTCGGAGGTTTCCTAGCATCGATTGCCGTATCGTCTTCGAGCTGAGACACAGCGGGCAGATGTGTGCCGCTGTGTAACGACCTGGACATGAGCGGCGAGGCGCGGCGCTCGCGACGCACGACGGGATGACAGGGTACATGCCGCCGCGCCTCGTCCGCTCCATTTCCGTGATGTTTCCAAGAAGTGCCCTCAAGGAGTAGCGTGTCCGTGATCCGGCAAGATCCCGACCCGTCACCCCAGGAGGGCACTTCTATGTGGTACTCCGGCATCGACCAGCACAAGCAGTTTTTGCGTGATCACAACCTATGGCCCGGAAGGGCCGCGCGTCAAGCAGGCCCGCGTGGCTTGCACCCCGCTCGCGCTGCAGTAGTACTTCGCCGAGCTCCCGGGGCCCCGTCAGGCGGTGGTGGAGTCCACCGGCGGCTGGTACTGGCTGGCCGATACGCTGGCCGCGCTGGGCGTGGAGCTCGTCCTCGCCCACGCCACCAGAGTGAAGGCGATCGCCGCGGCCAAGGTGAAAACCGATAAGGTCGACTCCGACACCCTGGCGCTCTTGCTCCGGGCCGACCTCATCCCGCGCGCGCACATGATCCAGCCCGAGGCGCGCGGGCCGCGCGACCTCATGCGCACCCGCCTGCGCGTGGTCGAGAAGGTGGTGAGCGCCCAGAACAGCATCGATCGTCTGCTCGAGAAATTCCATCTGGAGGACGTGGCTCAGCTCGACGCGCTGTATCAGCTCCAGGCCCAATGTCATGCCGCCCAGATTCAGCTACTCGAGGAGCAGGTCCGGACGCTGGAGCGCGCCCTCTACCCGCACTTGATCCCGAACGCCGACGTCCAGCGGCTGCTCTGGGTCCCGGGGCTGGGCAAGGTCACCGCCTTCACGGTCCATACGGAGATCCACGGCATCAGCCGCTTTCCGACAGAACGGCAATTCTTCTCCCGCTGCCGCCTGGTCCCGGGAGCGAAGAACTCGGCCGGCCACACGCGGCATCGCTCCGGCGCCAAGGCCGGGAACCGCTACCTCAAGTTGGCGTTCAGCCACGCCGGCATCCGGGCGGTGCAGTACTACCCGGAGATCGGGGCCTTCTTCAAGGCCAAGGCCCGCAAGACGCCGATCCGGATCGCGCGCGCTCTGGTGGCCTTGGCGTTGGCGCGGATCGTCTACCAGGTGCTGACGAAGCAGGAGGATTTCAACGGGCGCTTCAAGAACCGCCCGCTCAGTCATCGGAAGC
>CAZVKD010000356.1:0-2794 GCA_964627675.1 uncultured Gemmatimonadaceae bacterium | reverse complement strand
CTCCTCCCGCAGGGGGTCGGAGAAGTGTCAACCATTACCCGGACATCTGTAACCCATGTACCCGGGTTGTACCGGGCTGCGGCATAACCCGCAATTGGAGCCGTCGGGCGCTCGGGGGCGAAGCGTCCGTGCGCCGGCTAGCGTCAACCCGCCCGAGAAGAAGCATGGTGTTTGTGTGACGGGCACGTGCTCGCCCGCGGCTCAATTCCACGTGGTGAGGCCATAAAGAAGGCCGGTCGGTCAGTGTGACCGGCCGAGTGGATCAGCGTCCAGCGGCGCCGACAGGAGGAAACGCGTGGCACTCGTGGTTCTGCTGAGAGGGGCCAACGTCGGCGGTCACCGGACCTTCCGACCCTCGACGCTGGTCGGACGACTGAGCCACCTCGACGCCGTCAACATCGGTGCGGCGGGCACCTTCGTGATCCGGCGGCCAGTCAGCCGGACGCAACTCCGCGCCGACTTGACACGCAGGCTTCCCTTTGACGCCGAGATCGCGATCTGCCAGGGCCGTGAGATCGTGGGGCTGATGTCTCAGAATCATTTCGCGGACCAGCCCGTCCGACCCGACATCGTCCGGTTCGTGAGCGTCCTGTGCAAACGCCCCCGTTCGACGCCGCCGACGCCCATGAGCTTTCCTTCCAGCGGCAAGTGGTTGCTGAAGGTCCTCGCGAGGGACAATCGGTTCGTCTTCGGCGTGTACCGGCGTCACATGAAGGCCATCAGCTACCTCGGATCGTTCGACCGGCTCTTCGGGGTCCCGGTGACCACGCGCAACTGGAATACCATCACCGCAATCGCGAGAATCCTGGAGACCGAAGAGACCTGATCGAGTGAGCACCCGTGACCAGACACCGGCCCGCGACGTTCGACGGCGGGCGTTGCCCGACACCACGCCACGGCCGACGTCGGGCGCGCACATCGCGTTGGGTGAGGCGCGCCTAAGAGGTGGCGCGCCCGAGCATGAGCGTTGGAGGGCCATGGCGTCACCGAGGAGAGCCCCATGATCCGAGCTAGGAAGATACTGGTATTCGGTACAACCATCTCTGTGTCCGCTGCGATCGCCATTCTGGCGGTCAGGATCGTTGAAGACGAAGCCCCGGTCGAGGGCGCGCTGCTGGCCAGCATCCGGTCCGTCGTGCTCGACGAGAATCGCGAGTACCTCATCCACCTCCCGGAGGGCTACGAGCAGGGCGACGGGCGCCGGTATCCTGTTCTCTACGTCCTCGACGGGCATTCACAATCGGAACACACGGCGGACGCGGCCACATTGATGGCCAGGGTGGGTCTCATCCCTCCGCTCATCGTGGTCGGTGTACCGAGCATGGACGGCGACACCCGGAACCGCGACTACACGCCACCCGACATGCGACGCGACACCGATGATGCTTCCAGTCTCAAAGGCGCGGCTGATCGGTTCCTGGTCCATCTCCAGACGGAGCTGATTCCGCGGGTCGAGAGGGATTTCCCCACAACTCGCCCTCGCATGCTTTCGGGCTGGTCGCGGGGCGGGCTATTCGTGGTCTATTCTCAACTGGCCGCGCCGGCGCTGTTCGATGCCAGATTCGCGCACAGCCCCGCTCTGTGGCGCGAGAACGATCTCATCGTGGGCCAGGTGGAACGGACATTGGCTGCCGCAGGGTTCCCGGAGTCCTTTCTGTACTTGAGCCTGGGCGCTGATGAGAACGAGAAGATGACGGCTGCGTTCCAGCACTTGATTGGCGTCCTGAGGGCCAGCGCGCCACCAACGCTTCGTTGGAGGGCAGACGTCAGCCTGAAAGGGACCCACGACTCGAATTCGCGACTTTCGACACCAGTTGGCCTCTGCGCCATGTTCAACGCTGAACGACCCTGCGGTCCTTCTCACCTTGCACGACCGTCCGGATCTACTGCCGTTCAATCTTCTTCACTCGGCCGGTCTTGATCACGCCTCACGCTGCACCCTCGCGGGCCGAGGTGCAGCACTACATACCGGGCAGAACCAGCGCCCGCGGCGCCGCATCGCTGCGTTGCTCGCTTCGCGCGCCGCAAGCTGAAGCTCGCCCGCATCGCGACGCATTGTCCGTACCCGCCCCACAACGGGGCGCGCTCGGAAGGCACCGCCTTCCGCCGGACACGCGGCCGCCGTTCAACGAAGCGCGTCTCTCAGAAACGCGTGCACCTTCTCCCGGTACCGCGGGCCGCCCACCGCGTACGTGTCGTTGTGCCCCGCGCCCTCGATCAACACCAACTTGCGGGCCCGCCCGGCCTCCGCCACCGCGCGGCCCATGCGGAGCGGCGCGATGCGGTCCTCCGTTCCGTGGAGCACAAGCAGCGGCGCCTGGATCCGCGCGGCGCGCCCGACGTTGTCCAGCGACAGGCGCAGGATGAAGGCGGGGAGCAACGGGTAGTGCTCCCGGGCCATGTCCGCGCCGGTCGAGAACGGCGAGTCCACGACCACCGCCGCGACCGGCCGGGTGCTCGCCAGGTAGAGCGCCACCGCGGCGCCGAGTGAGCGCCCGTACACGGCGACGCGACTGGGATCCACCTCAGGTTGCGACGTGATGAAGGTCCAGGCGGCTTCCCCATCGAGATACAGGCCCGGCTCGGTTGGCGTCCCCTCGCTCTCTCCGTAGCCCCGATAGTCGAGAATGAGCAGAGCGACGCCCGGCGGGCGGAGGTCACGGATGATCGGGGCCAGCCCGGAGACCGTTTCCATGTTGCCGTAGAACCAGAGCAGGCCCGGGACACGGGATCCCGGCTCCTCGGGTGCGGCCGGAAGAAACCATCCGTGCAAAGCGACCCCATCGGAGGCCCG
>CAZVKD010000355.1:1303-2817 GCA_964627675.1 uncultured Gemmatimonadaceae bacterium | reverse complement strand
CGGCCGTGCTGGCCCAAGGGGGCGTACCCGGACACCTGGCCGCCAGGATCGGCGCTGCGTTCCTGGAGATCCGCAAGACCTTCCGGGCCCTGGAGCCTCAGCGGCGCCTCGTCGGCGGCGAGCGGCTTCCGGCGGCGCTGGGAGACCTGGAAGTGATCCGGACCCGGGGCCATTCGCCCGGCCATCTGTGTCTGTACAGCGCCGAGCAACGCCTGCTGTTTTCCGGCGACCAGATTCTCGAGCACATCACCCCCAACATCAGCTATCAGCCCGATCACGACGCGCTCGGCGAATTCCTGGCGTCGCTCGACCGGCTGGCGGCGCTCGAGGTCGACCTGGTCCTGCCGTCCCACGGTGCGCCGTTCCGCGGCCATCGCGCCTGGGTCGAAGCCACGCGCCGCCACCATGCCGAGCGGTGCGCCCAGATTGAAGCGGCGCTCGCCGCCGGCGCCAAGACCGCGCACAAGCTGGTCGCCGATCTATGGACCCAGAGGCTCTCGCCGTTCCATCACCGCTTCGCGGTTGTCGAAGTGCTGGCGCACCTGGATCACCTCAAGCAGCGCGGGAGGCTCGAATCCAGGCTGGACGGACCGGCGTTGCGCTGGGCGCTCCCGGGGCGGATCGGACGGGAGGGCGAGCCTACCGGGCCGCCTCGCGGGGGTCAATCCGAGGGGCCTCCCGCCAGCGGTTCCGCAACATGGCCGTCGACTGGCGAGTGATCGGGCTGCCGAGGGGATCCGGGAACCCCGGCAGGTTCGCAGAGGCCGTCGGGGTGTCCGGGCGGGGTTCCGCGGGTTCCCGGGAAGGCCGTCGGACGGCCATTCCCGTATTCGGGGCACGGCGCTTCCCCGGGCTGCTTCCCGCGGTCCGGCGCGTGGGTCGATCCTGGGTGCCCCACTGCCGCGCTAGGTCAAGGAGGAGCGCGGGGGCGGGTCTGCGGGGCGTACAGGGCCGCCAGGATCTGGCGCGCGATGTGCTGGAGGGAGTGCCGGCAGCGCCGCTGCGGCTTGAGATTGCGCTCGTAGAACACATGGAGGAGGTCGTAGGCCAGCATCACCAGCAGCAGCATCACCTCCATCGCCCGCGGGTCGTGCCGGTAGACGTGGTCCATGTGCCAGGCGTTGACCGCCTCGTTGAAGCCCTCGTTCTCGATGCGCCAGCGCCGGTGGCCGAGGGCGACGACGGCGCGCGTGGGCACCCGGGTCGGCGGTGCCGTCGTCACCCACATCCACGTGCTCTTGATTTCCTCCCGGGTCCGCGTGATCTGTCGCCGGATCGAGGTCGTCTCCTCGCTGCGCACGACCCGCACGGTGCCTTCCCGCTCCGGCCAGGGCAGGCTGCCCACATCCCAGCACCGGACCTCCTTGGCTCCTGCCGAGAGGTCCAGCGGGGTCATCTCCGCGCACAGGGCCCGGACCTCCTGCGTGAGCGCCCACTCCTCGTGCTTGAGCACCACGATGGCGTCCTTGCCCAGCCGGCGCACGCACTCGAGGAAGACGAAGCGAGCGTAGAGG
>CAZVKD010000355.1:0-1293 GCA_964627675.1 uncultured Gemmatimonadaceae bacterium | reverse complement strand
GGGCGTCGGCCAGGACGACATCGAAGGCGCGTGGGAACCGGGCGACCACGCGCTCCAGGAGCCGCGTGGCCGTGGCCACCTCGTCTTCGCCGGCGCGCTGAGGCTCCAGGTCGAGCAACAGATCCACGCCGTCCGACACCAGCATCGCCACGGCGTACCGGTGGTAGTACTGCGTGCGAGACGCCGAGCCGGCTTGAATCTCCCGTCGAAGGCACCCCGTGCAGCAGCGTCGGTAGCTGGCCGTGGTCTCGTGCCCATCGAGCACGAGGGCGACGAGTCCGTGGCCAGGGGCCGGCAGGACCTTCTTGCGCTTGAGCCGGGCGTACAGGCCGCCCAGGAGGCCGCGCAGCGCGGCCGGATCGAGCCGGGCTTGGACCCGGGCCAGCGTGTCGGCGCTGGGGATCTCGCCCCCCTCGCCCAGGATCCGGCGCCACACCCCCCGGCGCGAGCGGGTCTGCTCGAGCGAGTTCAAGCTTCCCAGGCGGCCCAGCAGCATGACGAAGAGCGTCTGGACGACGGTGGCGCTGGAGATGCGCGGTCTTGGCCGGGAGTCGACGAGGCCTCGCAGGCCCGTGATCAGGCCGTAGCGCTTCTCGGCGTAGGTCAGGACGCGTCGGAGGATTCGCTCCCCCCGGACTTGAGTTCGCGGACCTTCTCCGCGTGCAGGTGGCCTAGATCCCCGAGGAGCCCCCGGAGCCGTCGATCCTGCTCCACCCACCGGCGGACCGTGGCCTCCAGGCGGGACGGGATGTAGATCTGCTCGGAGCGACCCTCGCGGCGCACGGTGAGGATGAGGGCGCGGTGGCCCTCGCCCTTCGCGCAGCGGCAGGTCGGCTTGCTGCAGACGCGGGTGCGGACGACGAGGGAGCCGTGCAGCATGCCGGCACCGTCGAGCAACTGGGCGGCGCGGTTGCGCAGCCGACGCTCTTCTTCCGACATGGAGTTGCGGGCGATCTCGGGCTTCATGGGTCGGCTCCGCGGCCGCCGTCTGTCCTATACAATATATGACAGACAACGCTGCCGGTCAAGGCCCAAAATCGAATGCGAATCTGCCCACCCCCGCAAGGATGCGCGCATCCCGTGGCCGGGTCAGGGCTTACGGCACGCGGAAGCCGCTACTTGCGGAATCGCTGCCCCGGGGGGTGCGGTAGCGCGTCGGGGGTGTTCGCCGATGACGCCCGCTCGGCCCGCTCCCCTCCCGGCACACGCTGCCGGCGGCCATCTTCAGGCCCCGCGCGTCATCCGACCCGGACCGGCGTCCCTCCAGGATCGCCCGCAGCGACCCGGCCACCC
>CAZVKD010000354.1:0-2843 GCA_964627675.1 uncultured Gemmatimonadaceae bacterium | reverse complement strand
GGAGGCCGATCTCTACGTCCACCATGGCTTCAGCGATGCGTGGGTCCAGGCCGCGCCGTTCGGCCAGCGCGCGGAACTCGCCGCGCATGGCGCTCACGATCTTTTCGGGGGCCTTCTCCCCGGTTCCGCCCACGGGTGTGGCGGCGCCGATGGAGGAGCCTGGCATCATGTAAATGGAGTCGGCCGCCAGGGCGATCATGGCGCCGGCGCTCCAGGCGTGCACGTTCACCAACGCGTGGACGGGAACCTCGGCGCCCACGATCGCCTTGACGATCTGCTGCGCGGCGTCCACCCGCCCGCCCGGCGTCTCGATGTCCAGCACCACGGCGTCCGCGCCGGCGGCCTGGGCCTGCTCGATGACACGCTGGATGTAGGGGGCGAGACCCAGCTCGATGACGCCGGACACCGTGGCGCGATAGACCACCGGGCGCTGCGCGTTGACCGTCCCGGCGGCCACCAGGGCGAGCGCGAGCACGCTGAGCATCGAACGAGCCATGGTGTCCCTCGGACGAAGGCCACTCTCAAGCTAGGCGCCGTGCGCCACTGCCGGTAGAGCGCCCAGGCCGCTCCTGCGCCGCCCGCCATGGTCGGCCACGTCAGGTGTCATTTGTCCTGGCCCCTGCAGCGGTCACACCCCCCACAGTGTCCGACGGGTTCGCCAAGGTATTCCAGCAGCACCGCGCGCCGGCAGCCGCGGGTCGTTACGTACCGCCGCATGGTTTCGAGCCCACGGCGGGCGGCGGCCACGTGCGGGGCGATCGGCTGGTCCGGCCTGGGGACGGCCCGCTCCCCAATGAGGCGCGCCAGCGCAAAGTCACGCTCGGTCCAGAACAGAACACACCGAGCCGGAGCGCCGTCCCGTCCCGCCCTGCCGGCCTCCTGGTAGTAGGCCTCAGGCCTTGGCGGAATCCCCAGGTGCGCCACCAGCCTCACATCCGGTTTGTCAATGCCCATCCCGAACGCATTGGTCGCGGCGATGACCTGCACCCTGCCGTCGAGGAACCGGGCGAGCAGAGCGCGTCTGGCCGCCGGCGGGAGCGCGGCATGATACGGCGCGGCCGAGACGCCTCGCCACCGAAGCGCCTTGGCCACCGCGTCCGCCCGGCTGCGCGTTGGCAGGTACACAATGGCGCTGCCGCCGCCGGTCCTCAGCGTCCCGATCAGCTGCAACAATGCCCGAAACCGCTCTCGCTCCGCGCTCATCCGGCGAGCCTCGAACCATAGATTGGGCCGATCGAAGGTGCCGATGATCCGAACCGGCCGCTGCAGGCGAAGGACCTGGACCACGTCCTCGCGGGTGGCCGGTGTGGCCGTGCCGGTGACCGAGATCGTGGGAGGGTCTCCCAGCGCCGCGCGAAGCCGTCCGATGGAGCGATAGACCGGCCGGAAATCATGTCCCCATTCGCTGATGCAGTGCGCTTCGTCAACGGCGAGGAGCGAGATCTCCCGCTGTGCGGCCACCGGCAACAGCTGGGACAAGCGCTCCGGGGCCACGTACAGGAGTTTCACCGCGCGGGCCATGACGGCTTCCCAAACGGCGCGCTGCCGCTCCGGTGTTTGCGTGCTCGAGAGGTACGCGGCGCCCACGCCCCTGGCCTGGAGCGCCGCGACCTGATCCTGCATGAGCGAGATCAGCGGCGAGGCGACGATGGTGAGGCCCGGAAGAACCAGTCCCGGAACCTGATAACACAGCGACTTGCCGCCGCCGGTGGGCAGGAGGGTGAGGCAATCGCGGCCGTACAGGACGGCCAGGATCGCTTTGCGTTGCAGGGGACGGAAGTCCCGATAGCCCCAGTGGCGTTGGAGGGTCTCCAGGACCTGGGCGAGGAGCGGCGAGGAGGGGCGAGGAGCAGCGAGGTGGGTCACGACGCAGGCTGCTTTCGCGGGCGTTGCAGGCCTTTGGCCAGGCGCCACACGAGAAAGGCGGTACGGGCGCGCAACTGACACAAGCGATCGTACGGCTCCGCAGGGAGGTAACCCATGTCTCGCGAGTACAGAAGCAAGTAGTCCACCTCGGCAAGCGACGAGGCGGCGATGCGCACGTACCGCAGGAAGCTCCTGCTTCCAAAGGTGCCGCGGCCTTCTGCCAGGTTGGTTGGGACCGATAGCGCAGCGCGCCTGAGCTGCGACGTCAGCTCGAAGCGCTCGCTTGGAGGGAACTTCCGGATGACGCGACCGATCTCCAGAGCGAGTTCGTGCGCAACTTGCCACGCGACCAGCGACCGGTAGGATGCCACTTCCGAGCTCCCGTTGAGGTTGCTCGGAACGTGCATTGCCGTGGCTCACATGGCGTAATCAATTGATCGCATGATGCACCGTTTCTTCGCACGCTCCTCGTCCCCCCTCGCCCCTCCCTCGCCTCTCCTCGTCGCTCTCAGTCTGCTGCCGGCCTCCCCTTCTTCCGAATCCACCGATCCATCCACTCTTTCTGCCGTCTCGCCGTCTCGAACTGCAGGCCCGGCTCGCTGGGCCCGTGGCCGGTGCGGGGCAGCCAGACCAGTTCCGCCGGGACGCCCAGGGCCCGCAGGGCGCGATAGAAGATCTGCGCCTGATTGGGCGGCACGCGCGGATCGTTGCGGCCGTGGATGATCAGCGTGGGGGTTGACGCGTTCTTCAGGTGCGCGAGCGGCGATGACCGCTGGTATTTTTCCCAGCGCCCCGGCTCCCAGGGGCTGCCGCCGAAGTACGCCTCGAACGTGTGGATGATGTCCTGCGTGCCCCACATGGCGATGTTCTCGGTGATCGCCGCCCCGGCCACTGCGGCCTTGAAGCGGTGGGTTTGCGACACGGTCCACGCCGTCATGTACCCGCCGTAGCTCCACCCGATGTGCGCCAGGCGGTCC
>CAZVKD010000353.1:0-2868 GCA_964627675.1 uncultured Gemmatimonadaceae bacterium | reverse complement strand
CGACACGAAGCGCGCGGATCGCCGGCTGCGGAGGTAGCGCGCCGCGATCGTCAGCTCGAGCCGCCGCGCACTCATTCGCCGGGCCTCAGCAACGGGAAGAGGATGACGTCACGGATGGACGGCTGCTCCGCGAGCAGCATGAGCAGTCGGTCAACGCCCAACCCGCAGCCGCCAGTGGGTGGCATGCCGTACTCCAGGGCGCGCACGTAGTCGAGATCCAGCTGGTGCGCTTCCTGGTCGCCGGCTCGACGGGCGGCCCCCTGCGCCTCGAATCTGGCCCGTTGCTCGTCGGGGTCGTTGAGTTCGCTGAACGCGTTGGCCAGTTCCCGCCCCTGTGCGTACAGCTCGAACCGCTCGGCGAGCCACGGATCCCCGCGCTTGGGCTTCGCCAGGGGTGAGAGTTCAAGGGGGTAGTCTATCACGAACGTGGGTTGGACCAATTCCGGCTCGACCCACAGCTTGAAGACCTCGTCAATCAGCTTGCCGCGCGGCATCAGGTCGGGCGGTCCGTGGGCCGCGGCCTGTTCGCCCTTGAGGTGGTGGCGCTCGAATCCCGCGGCCACGGCACGCCGCAAGGCCAGCTCGTCGGCCGAGCGGAGGGACAGGCGAGCATGTTGCTGGACCAGGTCCAGGTAACTCACCCGGCGCCACGGCCGCGTGAAGTCCAATTCAACGCCGAAGCGTTTCAGCACGGGCGTACCGGTCAGCTCCACCACCAGGGCGTGGAGCATCTCCTCCACCAGTTGCATGATGTCGGTGTAGTCGGCGTAGGCCTGATAGAACTCGAGCATCGTGAACTCGGGGTTGTGGTAGCGATCAATCCCCTCGTTCCGGAAGTCCTTGCCGATCTCGTAGACCCGTTCGAGCCCGCCCACCACGCACCGCTTGAGGTACAGCTCGGTCGCGATGCGCAGATACAGCCGCGCGTCGAGCGCGTGGTGCTCCGTAACGAACGGACGGGCCAGGGCGCCGCCATACAGGGGTTGCAGCACCGGCGTTTCCACCTCGACGAAGCCACGCTCGTCGAGAAACCGGCGCAGGGAAGCCACGACGCGGGCACGCAGCCGAAACAGCTCGCGCACATCCGGATGAACGGCAAGGTCGGCGTAGCGCTGGCGATAGCGCAGCTCCGCATCGCGCAACCCGCCGTGCTGCCCTCCGCTCTCGTCCGACTTGCCCAGCGGGAGCGGTCGCAGAGCCTTGGCCAGCAGGACCACCTCCCGGGCCCGAACCGTGATTTCACCGGTCTTGGTGCGGAACACGCTGCCTGCCACCCCCACGTAATCCCCTAAGTCGAGCAGCTGCACCAGGGCGTATCCGTCCTCGCCCAGATCGTTGCTCTTGAAGTACAGCTGAATGCGGCCGCTCCAGTCCTCGAGGTGCGCGAAGGTGCTCTTCCCGTGGTGTCGCAGCGCCACCAGCCGGCCGGCGACGCGCACGGGCGGCTCCGCGTCGTTCTGGAAGGCAGCCAGCGCCTCGGCGGCCGTGTGCGTCCGCTCGTAGCGGTAGGCAAACGGATCGATTCCGCGATCCCGCACCAACTTCAGCTTCTCGCGCCGCGCTGCCTCGACGAACGACCGAGTCGGTGCCGTCACGCGGCTTTGCTCCCGAACTGCTTGAGATAGGCCTCGATGAACTCGTCGAGGTCCCCGTCCACGATCCGCCGCACGTCACCCACTTTCAGGCCGGTGCGGTGGTCGCTCACCATCGTGTAGGGCTGGAAGACGTAGGAGCGGATCTGGTTGCCCCAACTGGCGTCGGCCTTGCTGGCCTCGAGATCGGCCTTCTTGCGCTCCCGTTCTTCCAGGGCTCGCTGGTACAGCGCCGCCCGCAGCATCTTCAAGGCCGTGCCCTTGTTCTTGTGCTGGCTGCGCTCCTGCTGACACGAGACCACGATCCCGGACGGGAGATGGCGCAGTCGGACCGCCGAGGACGTCTTGTTGACGTGCTGGCCACCGGCCCCCGAGGCCCGGAACACCTCCATCACGATGTCCTCGTCGCGCAGGTCGATCTGAATGGTGTCGTCCACCAGGGGATACACGAAGACCGACGCGAACGACGTGTGCCGCCGCGCCTGCGCGTCGAAGGGCGAGATCCGGACCAGGCGGTGCACGCCCTTTTCGGCCTTGAGGAAGCCGTAGGCGTATTCGCCGCGCATCTCCAGCGTGGCGGACTTGATCCCGGCCTCCTCGCCGCGGAGCAGGTCCAGCACCTCCACCTCGAAGCCGCGCCGCTCCGCCCAGCGGGTGTACATGCGCACCAGCATCTCCGCCCAATCCTGAGACTCCGTCCCGCCCGCGCCGGGGTGGACGGTGAGAATGGCGCCGCGGCGATCATCGGGCCCCTGCAGCATGTTCTGCAATTCCAGCTTCGCCACGGCGGCCGCCAGCGAGCGGACTTCCTCGGCCAGGCCCCGCTCCAGGCCCTCGTCACGATCGGTGGCCAGCAGCGTGGCGAGTTCGCGTGCGTCCGTGGCCCGTCGCTGGAGTTCGGCATACGGCTCAGTCCAGCGCTTGAGGGAACGCATGTCTTCCACCGATGCCCGCGCACGCTCCGGATCGTCCCAGAACCCCTCGCCAGCCATGGAAGCTTCGAGGAGCGCTAGACGAGACGTCTTGGCATCGAGGTCAAAGATGGCCTCGGAGTTCGGAGAGGCGCCGCTCAATGTCGGCCAGCTGATCGAGGACTTCGGTAAGCATGGGCGTCCGTTTCTTGCGTGTTTCAGCTACGCGTCGAGCCGTCTACCCCGGGGCTCGGGGCGACGGCTCGTCAATGTCGAAATATAGACGCGCCAGGGAGTTGATACAAACTCAGAAGATCTTCTGCCCTCCCGCGAGGATTTCATTCAGCGCGTCGTTGAAGTAGGAC
>CAZVKD010000352.1:0-2906 GCA_964627675.1 uncultured Gemmatimonadaceae bacterium | reverse complement strand
ACCCCATCATCACCTTCTTCTGTCCGTCAATGACGACGACGGTGTCTTCCGACTCGGAGATGGGCTTGAAGTACGGATACAGTCCGGCGGCCTGGATCTCCTTGGCCCGCGTGAAGCTCCTGCACTTATCGAACAGGGCGACGTGTTGTAGGGTGTGCGTGTCCAAGTCGCGCCTCGAAGCAGATGGAAGCAGTTGAAGGGTCAACGCAACAGTGCCGCTCCCGGGCTGCCGGCGGCCGCTAGATGATACCCCTGGCCCCGCAGCGGCACAAGTCTTTGTCACGACATACATTCCGCTCCAGAGGCGCGGTCCGAGAGGAAGGGCGGACCATCGGATGCCGTCAGGGGTACGGTGGAGAGATGCCCCGGGGGCCGGGCGGGTTTTTTCCGTCGCCTGCCGCGGCAATGGAGGGAGCGTGAAGGTGGTGGGTCTGTCGGTCCGACCGACGCTGGTACTGGCGGGCAGTCTGGGGCTGGCGGCCGCCGCCAGCGCTGGAGCGCAACAGCCGCCGCTCGAGCGGCTGCGCACGGCTGACGGGCTGACGCTCGACTTCCCCGAAGACGGCGTCTGGAGGGCCCGAGCCCGCGGCGTGGCGGAGACGAGGGCGAGGCTGCGATCCGAGCTGCGGTTCGACCAGCTGAATCGAGCGATGATCGCTCCTGGTCCCATTGCGCCTGCGGCGGCCCTGAGCGGCACGCTCCGATTCCCCACGGTCCTGATCACGTTCCCCGACTGGCCCGCAGATCAGCTCGCGCCCGCCGCCGTGTACGACTCGGTCATGTACACGGCGCAGCCACTGAGCGGGCGTCCGTATTCGATTCGCACCTTCTATCAGGAGATGTCCAACGGTCTGTTGGTGATCGACGGCCGGGTGTCCGGGTGGTTCACGGCGGACAGCTCGAGCGCCTATTACTTCAACGCCTGCGGCGACACCCGGAACGCCCTGGACTGCAGCACCGGCCGCGCGCGCATGCGTGCCCTGTTGGCCTGGGCCCTTACGCGGATGGACCCCACGGTGGATTTCGGGCAATACGACAACGACGGGCCGGACGGCGTACCGAATTCGGGGGATGACGACGGCGTCGTGGACGTCGTGCAGTTCATCCACCCGGCCACCGGCGGCGAGTGCGGGGGCCGCGGCTTCTGGGCCCACCAATCGTCGCTCGGCTCCGAGGGGACGAGCTACGGCACGGGGGACGTTTCCCCCCGTGGCGTGGCCATTCGCGTCAACCCGTATTTCGTTGCGTCCGGGGTTGGCGCGATGTCCTGCGGCGACGGGGCGGTCATGGGGATTGGCACGGCGAGCCACGAGCTGGGTCACGGGATCGGCCTGCCGGACCTCTACGACACGTACGGGACCAGCGAGGGGATCGGCGAGTGGGGGCTGATGGGCGCCGGTGGGTATCGCAGCCTCATCAGTCCCGCGCATTTCGAGGCCTGGTCCAAGGAGCAACTGGGGTGGGTGGTGGTCCGCGAACTGACGCAACCGGGCTCCTACAGCCTCGGCCCGGTGGTGACGTCGGACACGGTGTTTCTTATTCGGCCCACCGGCGACAATCCCCGTGGCCAGTATTTCCTGCTCGAGAACAAGCAGCCCCTGGGGTCGGACACGGCCAATCTGCTGCGCGGGAGCCCGCGGACCGGGCCCAAGGTCGGCGGGCTGCTCGTCTGGCTGATTGATTCGCTCAAGGTCGCCCAGTCACGCGCCTTCAACGTGGTGAACGCCGGCGAGATCGAGGGCGTGTGGCTGGTGCAGGCGGATGGGCGTCAGGACTTGGGCATCAAAGCCAACCGGGGCGATGCCGGCGATCCGTACCCGGGGACGACCGGGAACAGCGCGCTGGCCCGTCAGACCAATCCGTTCAATTTCATCTGGCCCGGTTCTTTCGCGGGGTTCGGTCTGCATCGCATTCGGCAGCTGGCGCCCAATGGCCCCATGGGGTTCTACCTCGCGCCGAGCTGGGTGGTGCGGACCAACAAACCCGAGGGCGTGGTGCGGGTGAACGGGGTGGCAGAGCCCCGCTACTGGGACGCCCCGGACTCGGGCACGACGCATACGGTGACGGTGGACACGACCCTCAAGGGGGGGACCGCATGGCAGCTCGAGTTCCTGCGCTGGTCAGACGGCGGCGCGCTCACCCATGAGGTGACGCTGGCCGGGGGCGACGACTCGCTCGTGGCGTACATGGCCGCGCGGTACGGGATCGCGCTCGCCGCCGACGGGCCCGGGCGCGTCGCCAGCTCACCTGCGATACCACTCGATCACCCGGGAACGCTGCTGGCCGAAAGCACGACCGTCACACTCTTCGCGCTGCCGGATTCCGGCCATGAGTTCGTGGCGTGGCGAGGGGCCAGCACGTCCCGGTCGGACACGCTGGCGTGGCTCATGACCCGGCCAACGCTGCTCACCGCCGTGTTCGCTCCGCCGCTCGGGCTGGCCGAGGCTCCGGACCTGCCGCCGGCCATGTGGGGCGTGCCCTACCGGCATCGGCTTCGCGCCGCTGGAGGGCGGGGCGCGTATGCCTTTCGGATCCGAGAGGGCCTGCTGCCCTCGGGTCTTGCGCTATCCGACAGTGGCGTGGTGGCCGGGACGCCGCGCCAGCTCGGCCGTTTCGACGCCACGGTCTCGGTGACCTCGGGTCCGCTGGGGTCCGAGCAAACGCTGGCGTTTCCGGTCACGCTCCACGTCGAGGCGCCGGCGGTGGATGTCGCGGCGGTGGTGGGACAGCTGTTCACGCGCGATACGCTCCTGGCGCGGCACACGCAGCTGTTTCTCGACTTTCTGGGGAACAACAACAGCTATTTCGACCTCGGCGACGTGGCGGCCCTGGTGGACCGGGTGGCTCCTGCCGCGGGTGCGGCCGAGCTGCGGGGGGCGCTCGAGGCGGCGCTGGCGGAGCGGTGG
>CAZVKD010000351.1:0-2917 GCA_964627675.1 uncultured Gemmatimonadaceae bacterium | reverse complement strand
GAACCGCTCCCGCGCGAAGGCACGTCGTTCGAGCGCATCCTCGAACTCTTGTTCGATCGGGTGGTTCCGGTCTCCTACAACACGGCGGGGCCGGGCTATCTGGCGTACATCCCGGGCGGCGGCCTGCTACAGACCGCCGTCGCCGACCTCATCGCCGGCGCGGTGAACCGATACGTCGGCGTATGGCTCGCGGCGCCCGGCATGGTGCAGCTCGAAGCCAACGTCATCCGCTGGTTCTGCGACGTTGCCGGGTATCCGCCGGAGGCCGGCGGCTTTCTCACCAGCGGCGGCTCGCTGGCCAACTTCTCGGCCGTCGTGACCGCGCGCCGCACGCGGCTGCCGGAGCGATTCCTCGACGGCACCCTGTACTGCTCCGACCAGGCCCACCATTCCATTCAGAAGGCGGCGGCGCTGGCGGGTTTCCCGGAGAACAGCGTTCGGGAGGTCCCGGCGGACCGCGCCTTCCGGATCCGGCTGGACGTCCTGCGCGATCGCCTTGCCGAAGATCGCCGGGCGGGACGGCTCCCTTTTCTCATCGTGGGCAACGCGGGGACCGTGAACACCGGCGCGGTGGACGACCTCGCGGGCCTGGCCGACATCGCGGCGCGGGAGAACTGCTGGCTTCACGTGGACGGCGCCTACGGGGGGTTCTTTCTTCTCACCGAGCGAGGCCGCCGCGCCATGCCGGGCATTGACCGGGCGGATTCGATCACGCTGGACCCACACAAGGGGCTGTTCCTGCCGTACGGGACCGGCTGCCTCCTGGCGCGCGACGCCGGGACGCTCCGCCGGGCCCATGCGCTCACCGCCGATTACTTGCCGGCCATGCAGGACGTCCCCGACCTGGTGGATTTCTGCCAGATCTCGCCCGAGCTGAGCCGCCCGCCCCGAGGCCTCGGGGTGTGGCTGCCCATCAAGCTGCATGGAATCGAGTCGTTTCGGCGAGCACTGGAGGAGAAGCTCGATCTGGCGGAGTGGGCCACCGGGGAACTGGAGCGGGTTCCTGGCGTGCGGATCGTGGCTCGACCCCAACTTTCGATTGTCGCCTTTCGATTGGAGCCCGAGGCGGCTCGCTCCCGGGCTCGTGCGGGGGAGCCGGACCTGAACCGGCTCAACCGCTTGCTGCTCGAACGGATCAACGCCCGGAGGCGGGTATTCCTGACCGGCACGATGCTGGGCGAGCAGTTCGTCATTCGGATCTGTGTTCTGTCCTTTCGGACCCATCTGGATCGGATGCGGCAGGCCCTGGAGGACATTCGATCAGCGGTCGAAGAGGTATGTAGCCGGCGAGACGTGAATGGAGCGGGCAAGGGGAGGCGCCAGGGGCGAACCAGCGGCGGGAGGTAGCTGCTGCCGCCCCTGCCGGCTGCATTTCGCCCTTATGCCAATTCGTCGCACGTGTCTGCATTTGTGACACGCGTTCTTAGGTATGCCCCATGCCGTGTCGTCTGGCGACCTCGGGGAGGTGAACGGACCCCCGCGGTTGGTGCAACAACCACTGAAACGACCGGCTTGGCAGGAGGTGCGACGATGTTTTATCCGACCTTGTGGCGCGGCAGCAGCGTGCCCCCGCTGTGGGACGAGGTGAGCGCTGCCCGCCGAGAGATGGATCGTTTGTTCGACCGTGTGCTGGGCTCCACTGGGACGGCGAGCGCGTTGTGGGCGCCTCCGGTGGACGTGCGGGAGTTGGACGACGAGATCCAGGTGTGTGTGGAGCTGCCTGGGATCCGGCCCGATGACGTCAGCGTGACCGTGGAGAACGGCATGCTCACGATCTCCGGGGAGAAGCGGCAGGAAGTCGAGGAAGGTAAGGACGAGGGGACCTACCATCTGGTCGAGCGGCGTTACGGCCGGTTCGAGCGCGGCTTCTCGCTGCCCCGCTCGGTGAATGGCGATCAGGTGCGGGCGGAGTTCGAGCATGGCGTGCTGACGGTGCATCTACCCAAGGCGCCCGAGGCGAAGCCGCGGCGGGTGAAGGTGGACATCGGAAAGGACGCTCGCTGATCCGATCCGCGGTCCGGCAGCAGGCAGGAACCGGCAGGGTGGCGGCCCGGCGCGCGAGGCGCGGCCGGGCCGTTGTCTTGGTTGGCGCGGAGCGCCGCTAGAGGATCCGCTTGAGCACGTTCGGGTCGGCGTTCCCGCCGCTCAGGACGCACACCACGCTCATGTCACGCTCCGGGGTGAGGGCGCCGGTCATGATCGCCGCGAGCGCCGCGGCGCCCGCGGGCTCGGCGGCGAGCTTGAGTCGCTGGAGGATGAGCCGCAGAGCGGCGATGATGTCCCCCTCTTCGACGCGGACCATCGAGTCAACCAGGGCGCGCACGTGGGCGAAGGTGAGGTCTCCCGCGAATGGTGCGGCCAGTCCGTCGGCGATGGTCTGCTGGCCTTCCAGATGGGTGGGGCGCCCGAGCGCGAGGCTCTGGCTCATGACGTCGGCGCCCGAGGGCTCCACGCCGACGACGCGGGTGGCTGGGCGCAGGCGCTTGACGGCCGCGGCGATGCCGGCGATCAGCCCTCCGCCCCCGACGGGCACGATCACCAGGTCGGCGTCGGGCACCTGCTCCATCAGCTCCAGTCCCACGGTCCCCTGTCCGGCGATGACCATGGGGTCGTCGAACGGGTGTACCAGGGTCATGCCGCGCTCCCGTTCCAGGCGCCGGCACCCTTCCAGCAAGTTCCCGGACGTGAGTACGGGTTCCCCGCCGTAGGCCCGAACGGCTTCGATCTTGGAGGGGACGGCGGTGGCGGGCATGACCACCGTCGCGCGGGTGCGATTCACCCGGGCGGCCCAGGCCAGGGCGGCGCCGTGGTTCCCGGCGGAGAGCGTGAGCAGCCCGCGCGCGAGGGCCTCGGCGGGCAAGGTGAGGAGCCGATTCAGCACGCCGCGCGCCTTGAAGGAACCGGTCCGCTGAAACAG
>CAZVKD010000350.1:0-2923 GCA_964627675.1 uncultured Gemmatimonadaceae bacterium | reverse complement strand
CGATCAGCAGGTCGCGCGCGTCCGCGGCGGTGGACGGCATCACGACGCGCACCCCGGGAATGTGGGCGAACCAGGAGTGCAACGACTGGGAATGTTGCGCGCCCTGCTCGCCGCCCCGATTGATGATGCCGCGGATGGTGATCGGGGCCCTGGCCTGGCCCCCGAACATGAAATGCCACTTGGCGGCCTGGGTGACGATCTGATCCACGGCGAGCAGCATGAAGTCCACGCGGGGATGAATCACGATGGGGCGGTACCCGCACAGGGCCGCGCCCAGCGCCGCGCCGGTGCACGCCAGTTCGGAGACCGGTGTGTCTATCACGCGCTCCCGGCCGAACTGCTTATCCAGATCGGTCATGGAGTTGCCGACGTACCACGGGCTCCACAGCCCCTGCCCGATGGTGAACACGTCGGCATGCTGGCGCAGCAGGTACTCGAATCCCTCGCGGATGGCGGCCCCGTAGCCGGTGGTGGTCACGCTGGCTTTCGGTCCGCGCGGGTGTATACCCGGCCCAGCAGCGCTTCCGCCGGTGGATAGGGATCGCTCAGCGCCTGTTTCCAGGCATCCTCGACGGCTCCGCGGGCCTCGGACCAGAAGCGCGTCAGGTCATCGGACGAGAGGTCGCCGGCCCCGATCAGCGCATCCGCCAGCCGCCGGATGGGGTCGCGCTTCTTCCAGCGGGAGAGATCCTCTCGGCGTTTGACGCCCACATCCTCGTCTTCTCGCGGACCGACATGACCGCGCCAGCGATAGGTGACGACCTCGAGGAAGCGCGGTCCGCCGCCGGCGCGCATCCCCGCGACCGCGTCTCCCACGGCCCGCGCCACTTCCACCACGTCGTTTCCATCCAAGCGCTCCCATGGGATGTCGTGCGCCTCGGCGAACCGGCAGACCGATTCCCGTGGCTGGCGCAAACGGATGTGGAGGTGGCTGGAGAAGAAGTTGTTCTCGCACACGAAGAGCACGGGCAGGCGCATGGAGGCCGCGAGGTTCATGGACTCGTGAAACACGCCTTCTTCGGTCGCGCCGTCGCCGAAGTACGACACAGCCACGGCGCCGGCGCCGTCCATCTTGGCGGCCAGGGCCGCGCCCACCGCCATCGGGATCGTGGCGCCGACGATGGGAACGGTCCCGTACAACCCGTGCTCCAGATCCAGCAGGTGCATCGAGCCGCCCATCCCCCGCGAGGCGCCGGTGTCCTTGCCCTGCACCTCCGCCATCAGCCCATGGAGCGAGCCGCCGAGGGCCAGGTAATGGGCGTGCGATCGGTGGGCGCCAAACAAGCGATCCCCCGGCCGCATGTGAATCGCCACGCCCACGGCGGGCGCCTCCTGCCCGATCGCCAGGTGACAGGGGCACCGGACTCGCCCTTCGGCCACCGCGTCGCCGATCCGCTCCTCGGCCGCGCGAATGACGATCATGGCGCGCAGCGCGTCCACCAGCCACCGCCGCTCGCCCACCGGCAGGGTAAGCGCGTCGTGACAGGCGGCGATGTCCCCCAGGGTGCCGAGGTCGGCGCTGGCCGCCGGGGACGCCTCAGGCGGAGACGCCATAGAACCGGCGCACGCTGGCGCAGATGTGGTCAATCTCGTCGTTGGCCAGCGAGGTGTTCATCGGGAGCATGAAGCAGCGCTGAAACAGGCGTTCAGTCGCCGGCAGGTCGAACTTGGGAAGCTTCAGCCCGGCGAACTGATGCACGGCCTTCCCCGCCCACTGGATGATCGTGCCCACACCGTCGCGCTTGAGATGCTCGCGCAGCGCGTCGCGCCGGCCGGACTCCACCTCGTAGTTCTGGTAGACGTCGAAGTGATCGGGGTCGTCATCCGGACCGGGCGGCAGCACCAGGTCGTCCAGTTCTTGCAGGCCCGCACGATACCGGCGGGCGATCTCGCGCCGCCGTTCGATCTCGCGGGGGAACTGCTCCAGCTTCACCAGGAGCACGGCTGCCTGGAGGTTGTCCAGTCGCGAATTCAAGCCCCAGGTCACGACTTCGCCGTGGTCGTCCCTGCCGTGATCCCGGAGGAGCCGCACCCGGCCGGCCACGTCGGCGTCGTTGGTGGTCACCGCGCCCCCGTCTCCGAAGCATCCCAGCACCTTGGCGGGATAGAAGCTGAACTCTGCGGCCGCGCCGAACGTCCCGGCGGACCGCCCCCGGTATTTCGAGCCGAGTCCCTGCGCGGCGTCCTCCACGATCACCAACCCATGGCGGTCGGCAATCCGCTCGAGCGCGCCCATATCGCAGGTACGCCCGTTGAGTTGCACCGGCATGATCGCGGTGGTCTTCGAGGTGATCGCCGCCTCGACCGCCGCGGGATCAATCAGGTGATCCGGGCCGCAATCCACCAGCACCGGCGTGGCGCCCACGAAGTGCACCGACGCCGCCGAGGCCACGTAGGTGTGCGACGGCAGGATCACTTCGTCGCCCGGCCTGATGCCGGCTGCGCGAAGCGCGATGATCAGGCCGTCGGTCCCGTTGGCAACGCCCACCGCGTGTCGCACGTTGATGAATGCGGCAAGCTGGGACTCGAACTCGCGCAAGTCTCGCTGCAGGATGAACGCTCCACGGTCCATGACGTCGGTCATGGCCCGGAGGATCTCCTGGCGTTGCTGCTCGAACAGATGGGTGTACCGGAAGAACGGGATATCCGGCTTCACCGCCTGAAGGCTCAAGATGGGGAACCTCCGAATCGGCCTCGTCGGCCGGCCTTGTGGATGTCGAGGGCGGCTCAAGGTAACCGGGCCCGCCTGGTCCCGCAAGGCTATGTGACAACGTGACTTGGCTCACATCGGCCCGGCGCTGGGGGCGGGCGATCAGTGCGGCCCGTCGTTGCCAGCCCTCGGCGCCCACATTAGGCTCCCGGCCGAACGATGATGCCCTCGCGCCAATCCGATTTCGCGGACTTCACGGAAACCACCGGTGTT
>CAZVKD010000349.1:0-2923 GCA_964627675.1 uncultured Gemmatimonadaceae bacterium | reverse complement strand
GCCACGTAGGCGGCCATGTCCCGCTGGCTGGGGCGATCCTCGAAGGTCCCCAGCGCCCGCGCCACCACGCCGCCGGGCCCGATCGCCCGGGCGATGTCCACGGCATCCAGGGCCACGGCCGCCCGCGGCTTCGGCACCTCCACCACCACGTACACGGCGGTCGCCTCGTTGTCCACGATGCCGAAGCCGATCCCCGCGTCGTGCAGCCGCGCGGCCACGCTGAGATCGGCCTGCGACGGCTCGAGCACGCCGCTGGGGTGGTTGTGCAGCAGCATCTCGCCCCGCCCGGCCACCCCGGGCAGCGCCAGCACGGCGTCAACCGTCCCGCGCGCCACGGGACGCGCCTCCGTCACGACGCCGTCCCCGTCCACGGTCGCCACGAACGACACCTCCCGGCCCCCGGCGGCGGCGATCTCCGCGCGGAGCCGCGCGCGCGCGGCGGGGGCCAGGCGACTCACGTCTTCAACTCGCGCTTCTTCGCGGCGGGGAACAACACGTTGTTGAGGATCAACCGGTAGCCCGGGGAGTTGGGGTGCAGCGAGAGATCGGTGGGCGGATCGCCGATCTGGTGCTGCGGATCTTCCGGGTCGTGCCCGCCGAGGTAGGTCCACGTGCCCTTCACGTACTCCCCGTGGACGTACTTGGCCCACGGCGCACCGCCTTCGTCTGCCAGGACGGTGACGCCCGGCTTCAGGCGATCGCGCGCGAACGACGTGGTGAGTCCATAGAAGTCCGGAATCACCTGCCGATGACACTGCACCAGCATGGTGGGCACCGGATCTACCTTGGCGCTGAAGTTGAACAGCGTGAACGAACCGAGCTGCTGGCGGCGCGGCGGGTTGTTCACCTGATGCCCGTCAATGTCGGAGAAACTGGCGATGGAGGGCGACTGCTCGAGCTTCGCGTTCTGGAACGCGAACGAGCGAGCCCAATCCAGGCGCGCGGACGCCTGCGGGTCCATCGGCGTCCCGTCGCCGTACTGCGCCGCGATGTCCACACTCTCACCGGCCAGCGCGAGTTCCAGCGTCTCGGTGGCCGTGCACATGGCGAACAGGAACCCCCCCTCCTCCACGAACGAACGGATCCGGCGGGCCACGGCCTTTTTCAGGTCCGGCACCGTCCCCAACCCCAGGCGTCGCGCCACCTCGGTGTTCCGCTCGATCATTTCGGATAGCCAGAAGGCGCCGCTGTAGCTGAGGTAGAACTTGGAGAACTGGCCCGTGAAGTCCTCGTGGTGCAGATGCAGCCACTCGTAGTCTTTCAGCCGGCCTTGGATGACTTCGGGATCCCAGACCTTGGCGAACTCGATGCCCGCATACTGCAGCGCCATGGTGACGGCGTCATCCCACGGGGCGGCGTTGGGCGGGGCATACACCGCCACTTTGGGCGCCTTTTCCAGGGGGACGGCGTCCATGTTCTCCGCGGCAATCACGCCCCGAATGTCCACCACGGCCGTTTCAGACACGTCCTGAACGGTCACGCCCGCGAGTGCGGCGTCGCGTCGCGTGGCCTCGTCCGCGGGGACCAGGAAGCTGCCCGCTCGATAGTTGAGCAGCCATTCGGCCCGCCCGCCGCGCTTCAGCGCGCGGAACGTGACGCCGTACGCCTTGAGGTGATCGGCCTGCGCGTCGTCCATGGGGATGAGCAGCGATGGCGCGGCCGCGCCCGTCGGCCATCCGTCGCCGGCACGCAACGTCGAGGGTTCGATCCCGATCCGCCGGCCGGCGGCGGCGCCCATCAGCACGCCCCCCACCGCACCGAGAAACTCCCGCCGCTTCACGGCACGGCTCCGCGCAGCCGATCCAGCATCCGCCGGGCGTGCGGCACTTCGGCGCTCTCGGGGTGCGACATGATCAAGTGTTCGAGATCGGCCACGGCCAGCTCCAGGCGGCCCTGATCCCGGTGGACCCGCGCGAGCACCAGCTCGGCCGCGGGCGCCGCGGGGCCTGCCGTATCCGCCGCGACCGCCGCCCGGAGCAGGCGCTCCGCCCGGAGGAGATCCCCCGCCTCCGTGGCGAGCTTTCCCGCCAGCGCGAGCAGCTCGGGACGGCCGCCGGTGGCAGGCAGCCGGCCCGCGCCGCGCTCCAGTCCCTCGATCGCGGCCGCCGTGTCGCGGCGCGCCAGCGCCTGCAACGCGTGCCCGATCTCAGGCGATCGCTCGAGCCGTACCCGCTCCAGCAGGGCCACCATCTCGGTGCGGTCCGTGGCCGCCGTGCGGGACCCGGCAAACGGCCCCGCCTCACGGAAGCGCGTGCGCGCCTCGCCCAGCTCGCCGCGATAGAGCGCGATCCACCCCCGCAGCGCCGCCGCCTCGATGGTGGAGTCCGTACCCACCAGGCGCGCCGCTCGATCCAGGTCCCCTTTGGCGAGCCATCCCCACGCCACCACCGCCATCAGTGCCTGGCGCTGCTCCGCCGGCAGGCGCGCTTCCCACTGCCGCAATCGTTCCTCCGCCTGCCGTACCAGTCCTTCCTGCGCCATCGCGGCGATGAGGCTCGCCATGGCGGTGGCGGCGGGCCCACCGGCGCCACCGAACTGTCCTCCCCGCACCAGGTCCCCCAGCAACTGCTCGGCGGCCTCGAGATGCCCGGCTTCGGCGTACGCCTGCGCCGCCTGCAGCCGGGCGCGATCGGCCGACGGACCCGCCGAGAGTCCCACCAAACGCTCCAACGCATACGCCTGGACCAACCGCCCTTCGCGACTTCGCGTGCCGCGCATTCGCTCGGCGAAGCGCTGGAGATGGGCGGCGGCCTGCGCGCGGTCGGCGGGAAGCACGGCGTCCAGCAGCGCCCAGGCCTCGCCGGGACGGTCCCACCCGGCCAGGAGGTCGCTCGCCAGCAACCGGGCGGGGGCATCCGGCGTTCCTCGTCGCCCCGCCCCCGCACCGGCGGGCACCGCGAGCGCGGCCAGGATGCCGTCTCGC
>CAZVKD010000348.1:0-2929 GCA_964627675.1 uncultured Gemmatimonadaceae bacterium | reverse complement strand
GCGAGTCCGGTGGAGTCCACGGACACCACGCTCTCGTTGGATGACGACCAACTGTACGTCACATCGGTCAGCGGCTCCCCCACCTAGTCGTACGCGGCGGCCGTGAGCTGCCGCGTGTCGCCGATCAGCCTGAGGGTAGCATGCGGCGGGCTGACGAGAACGGAGTCCGGCGGCAGGGGCGTGGCGACCGCCGAGATCCGCTGCGGCGAGACACCCTCGACGCTCACCGTCCCATGCTGCGTTCCCACGCGCGGGCCGAGTGTCCACGTGGAGGCCGCGCGGCCCGCGGCATCCGTCATGGCCGTCGCCGGCGCGAAGCTGCCGTCACCCGAGTCCGCCGCGAACTGCACCACCTCGCCCGCCACCGGGGCGCCGTCATCCCCCAGCACCAGCACCGCCACCGGCGCACCCAGCGCATGCAGGCGGGCACCGCTTTGACCGTTTCCCCCTACAACCGCCAAAGAGTCGGCGCGTGACCGCACACGAATTACGAGCGAGTCGGCGAGTCCCATGGGCAGATAGCCCGCCACTCGAGCGGTGTCGGGCGGAACGCGCTGCGCCGCGACCATGCCGTCGGGCGCCACCGTCACAACGTCGGGGCGTCGCGAGACGTAGCGGACCGGCACGTTCTCGATTCGCTGGCCGGCCGAATCTCGCACCAGGGGCATGAGGCTCGTCGTGTCGCCCCGCCTGAGCGTCGAGTCGCGGAGCGAAAGGGCGAAGCTTGCGGCTCGCGCCCCGGGACCGACGTACGTCGCCGCAAGCGTGATCGCGGTGTCGGAGGCCGCGCGCAGGCGCAATGCCTCAAGGGCGATGAAATAGACGCTGCCGGAGTACAGCACCTCGGCCGTAGCCACGAAGCCTTCCAGTGACTGGCTCATGGGAACCGTAAGCGCCGCCTCGAGCGAGCCCGCGATCAGGAGCGTTGTGTCCGCAATCGGCTCGGCTCGGCCCGCCCGCCGCACTACCACGTGGAGGCTCTCGCCCGTGGGGAACCAGATGGCAGGGGTTCCGGCCGGCAGCGAAACCGAGACGGCAACCGAGGAGGGCGGCTGGCTGCCCGGTCCCGTGGGGCCCTCCACACAGGACAACACCGTGAGGACGCCCGCCACCAGCCCGATCCAGGCGCCAGGGGCGATCGCGCGGAGATCGAAGGACGCACGCGTGTCAACGGGCGGGTGCAGCGGATCGGAAGTCATCAGGGGTCACGCAGAAGTCGCCGATGTCCGTCCCGGCGTTACTGCTTCGACTCCCGACCCGCGCGCTACCTGATGACACGGCTCAGGTCGCGTTCTGTTGCTCCTCCCACGAGCCGGGCGTAACTTCCGCCGTTGCCTCATGATAGCCGGCGATTCCCAACCGAGCCTACAGATGTCCTCCGGTGAGCCCGCCTCCGTTCCGGGCCCCGTTGCCGCTTCCGAGTCGGAGCTCGCAACCCGGTTCTGGGACCGGGTGAGATTGTTTGCAGCCCGACGCCTGCGTGACGCGGCGGCGGCCGAGGACGTAGCTCAAGAAGTCCTGCGGCGCGTGGTGGAGGCCATTCGCGCCGACCGACTGCGCCAACCTGCCGCCTTGGCCGGCTTCGTCTTCCAGACCGCCCACCACGTGGTCTTGCAGCGGCTGCGCGGGGCTGGCCGGGAGGCTCGCGCCCTCAAGCGCCTGCATTTCGGGGCCGGGAGCGCCTCCGCCGCGCCGGATGCGCTCACGCTGTTGATTACAGAGGAGCGCCGCCTCGCCGTGCGCTCGGCACTCGCGAGGCTCGCAGACGATGATCGCCAGCTGCTGACCTGGTTGTATCGGGAGCAACGCGAGCCGGAGGCGATCGCCCGCCAGCTTGCTGTTACGCCGGGGGCGTTGCGAGTTCGCAAGCATCGCGCCCTGAAGCGGCTGGCGGAGTTGCTCGGTGCGGCACCCGGTAACGACTCATGACCCACCGGGAACCTGATAGCGTGGAGCCGGGTCTTCTGACCTGCCAAGAGGTTGACGAACGCGACCTCGAGGCCGCCTACATCGCCGGACGCCTCACGGAGGACGAGGCGCTCGCGTTCGAGGCCCACGTGTTCGAGTGCGACCGCTGCTGGCCCGCGCTACAGACCGCGCTGGCGGTTCGCGCCGCCCAACCGGCCCGCTCGATCATTGCCCGTGCGAGGCCGCGCCGAGCCTGGTGGCCGCTCGCCGCGGCGGCGGTGGCGACCGTCGTCGCCGGCACGTGGTGGATCTCGGCCCGGGACTTCGGCCGCGGCTCGCCCGACGCCATGCGCGGGGGCCGCGACTCGATCCCGGTCCGGGCGACACGGTCCGCGCAGCACATCACCGTTCAGTTCGATTCATTCCCGGGCGCCGATCGCTACCGGGTTCGCCTGTACACGGAATCGGGGGCGCTCCTGGCCGAGCGCGAGATCGGTGACACCGCCCTCGAGGTCCCCCTGCCCCCGGACTCCGCGCCCGCCGTGATCATCGTTCACGTGACGGCGCTCGACGTGCTGCGGCAGACCCTGGCGTCATCGGGCCTGGTCCCGCTCTCCCGATCACCTTCCCCCTAGGCGCGGTGGTTTTGTCGTACCCCCGTCGCGGCTCGCGGCCTGGCGCCATCGCCGCGATCGCGTTGGCAAGCGTCGTCGCGTGTCGCGAATCCAGCCGAGTGTCCCCCTTTGCGCGGGCGGACAGTCTGCGCGAGGAGGGACTCTTCCGTCAGGCGCATCCGTTGTATCGCGCCCTTCGGGACTCGCTCGCCCTGACCAACGACACGGCCGGCTGGTGGCGGGCTGAGTTGTGGTGGGCCCAGACGCTGATGCGTTTGGGGCACAACGACAGCGCAGAGGCAGCCATCGAACAGGCGTTCAGGCTGGCCGGAGACGATAGGCGGCGGCTCGGCTGGACTCGCTTCATGAACTGCGGGCTCTGGGGCCGACGGGGGCAATCCGACAGC
>CAZVKD010000347.1:600-2941 GCA_964627675.1 uncultured Gemmatimonadaceae bacterium | reverse complement strand
CGTTCCACTGCACGCCGCGGCGCGCCTCGCCCGGCCGGCCCTCCGTGATCGTACGCGGTGCGGGCGAACCGGATCACGAGCTGGGCGTGCCGGACGTGCCCGAAAGCGCCCAGGAACTGCTCCGGGCGCGCCTCCGGGCAGAGCTGATGGAACGCTGGTTCGACCGCGAGGCCCGCGACGCCGTGGCGTCCGGGACCTCGCCCGCCCTCGCCGCGGAACGCGCGCTGCATCAGGCCGTGGGCGGGCTACGGTTCGACGGGAGCGAGGCGAACGCCCGAGTGGAAGCCCTGGCCGACCTGCTGGAGCTGTTTGGCCACCCGGTGCCCTTCGACGTTCAGACCGAGTTCTATCGGGTTCGCGCGGCGCTCCCCCCCGATCGGGCCGGCGCGCTCGAGTCCGTGGCCCGCCGCCTCGGGTTCGTGTGACCACGCGCGGCGTACGCTTCGTGTTCGGCGTCCACGTGCATCAACCCGTGGGCAATTTCGACCACGTGTTCCAGCAGCACGTGGACGAGGTCTATCTGCCGTTTCTCCAGGCGCTCGCGGACCGGGATGCGTTCCCCATCGCCCTGCATGTGTCCGGGCCCCTGCTCGAGTGGCTGGAAGGGCACGATCGCCGCTACCTCGATCTGGTGGGAAGGCTCGCCGCCGATGGAAAGGTCGAGCTGTTGCTGTCGGGCTTCGACGAGCCGATCCTCGCGGCTCTGCCGCGGCGTGATCGGGTGGAGCAGATCGAGCGGATGCGGGAGGCGCTCGGTCGGCTCTTCGGCGTGCAGGCCACGTCCCTCTGGCTCACCGAGCGCGTCTGGGAACCGGAACTTGCGGCCGACCTCGCGGACGCCGGTGTGGCGGCGGCGTTCGTGGATGATCGGCATTTCTTGATCTGCGGCTTCGAGCGAGACCAGCTGCATCGCCCCTACCGCACCGAAAGTGACGGCCGGAGCATCGCTGTGTTTCCGATCGACGAGCGGCTGCGCTACCTCGTGCCCTTCAAGTCGCCGGGCGAGGTGGCCGCGTACTTGCGCCGGCTGGCGTCCCGAGACCTGCCGCTGGCGGTGCTGGCGGATGACGGCGAGAAGTTCGGCGGCTGGCCCGGCACCGGGGCCTGGGTGTACGAACGGGGCTGGCTGAGCCAGTTCCTGACCATGCTGCTCGATCTCCTGGGTCGCGGGGAGGTGCGGCTGGTCACACCGGCGCAGGCGCTCGCCGAGGTCGAAAGCGGGGGGCTGGTGTATCTGCCCACGGCCTCGTATCGCGAGATGGAGGCGTGGTCGCTATTCCCCGCAGCGGCTACCCGGCTCAAGCATCTGGAGCGAGAGTTGGGGGACCACCGGATGGCGGGAGCCGAAGGGCCGCTGCTCCGCGGCGCGCATTGGCGGAACTTCCTGGCCAGATACCCGGAAGCCAATCGCATGCACAAGACGATGTGCCGCCTGTCGGCACTCGCCCGCGAGCGAGGCGATCCTCCCCAGGCCCGGCGAGCCATCGGGCGGGCGCAGTGCAACGACGCGTACTGGCACGGCGTCTTCGGCGGCCTGTACCTGCCACACCTCCGCGCGGCGCTCTGGCGCCAGCTGGCCGTCGCGGAAGGCATCCTGCGCCAGGATGAGCGGCTGGACCTGGAGCTGCTTGACTTCGACTACGACGGGCACGATGAGCTGTGGGTCCATTCGGCGCAGTTTGCCGCCCTGGTGAGCCCGCACCGCGGTGGTCGGGTCGAGATCTATACCAGATTCCCAGACGGCGTGAACTTCGCCGACGTGCTCGCGCGCCGGCGCGAGGAGTATCACGAGCCAACGTCGGCGCACGGCGGCGAGGGCGGCGCGGCCCCCACGGGCGCATCCAGTATCCACGACATTGAAAAGGGTCTCCGTCTCACGTCGTTGCCACCGGTGGATCGCGACGCGCGCGGCTGGTTCGTGGATCGGGTGCTCCCCACCGACGTTTCGGAGCACGCCTTCGCCGCGGGCCGGTACGTCCCGCTGCGATCCTGGGCCGCCACGTCATTCGCGGCGGAGTGGCTTCGGGAGGGCGAGGACCTGGTGGTCACGCTCCGGCCGCGCCATCCCGCCGAACTCCGCACCAAGGTCATCCGCTTTTCGCCGGCGGGGATCGTGTCGGCAGAGTACGCATGGGAGACGGACGACCTGCCTCCCAACGCCTGGTTCACCACCGAAGTCTCCACCACCGTCGCGCTGGCCCTCGAGGGGGTGCCCGCGGGACCCGCCTGGACCTATCCCGTCTCGACGCTGGCGAAATCCGAACGCGGACTGGAAGAGACCGTGCAAGGAACGGCCATCGTGCTGCGCTGGCCGATCGGGCTGGGACGAGGCGCCGTGCGG
>CAZVKD010000347.1:0-590 GCA_964627675.1 uncultured Gemmatimonadaceae bacterium | reverse complement strand
GTCGGGGCCGTGACCGGGCGGAGCGCGCGTTTCGTCGGGGCGCCGTGTCGCTCGCCGCACCGTCCTCACGAACGCGCCGCCCTGACGCTCCCGGCAGCTAACGCCGGGATTCGCCGGCGGCGCGATACGGCGATGGCAGGCTCGATCCCCCCGTGATTTCGCCGAGCGGCGCGTTCGGGCCGCCGGTTGACCGACTTTGGCAAGCCCCGCACCTTCTTTCTCAATGCCCTCCGCGTCACTTGAGCACAGGGAACGCCGTCATGCGATCACCGCGTAGCTACCGCACCGCTGCCCTCGCCGTTCTCGCGTGCTTCGCCGGCGCGCCGGCGATCGCGCAGCAACTCCCCCGGCCCGCCGATTCCTTTGGCTTCGAGCCGGGCGCGGACTATCAGCTCGCCGATTATGACCAGATGATCGCGTACTACCGGAAGCTGGACGCCGCCACCGACCGGGTGGCGATGCGGGAGATCGGCCGATCCGCGCGCGGCAAGCCGATGTACCTGCTCACCGTGTCGAGCGAAGCCAACATGCGGCAGCTGGAGCGCTGGCGCTCCATCAGCGAGCGCCTGTCCCGCGCCAGGGTCCCGGAA
>CAZVKD010000346.1:0-2944 GCA_964627675.1 uncultured Gemmatimonadaceae bacterium | reverse complement strand
TGGCCGAGACGGAGACCGCGATTCGCCGGAGCGCCAATGCCCGGCTCTATGTGGAGACGTTGCTGCTCCAGTGGACCCTGCTGGATCGCACGGTGGAACTGGCGGAAGTCCTGGAGGCGTTGGGGAGACCGGGCGGGCCCGGGGGACAGAAAGCGCCGAAAGGGCAGGAACGGCCCCAGGCTGAGGCGCCCCACCGTCCTGAGGGCTCGTCGCCCGTCGCCGGGCATCGTCGGTCCCCTGTGGATCCCCCGCCGGATGCCACGGCCGTCCGTCCGGCCCCGGGCAGCCGCCTCACGGCGGAGAGTCTCGCGGCCTGCTGGCCCGCTGTCGTGGACCGGGTGGGGCAGCAGCGACGCATGTTGCGCGAAGCGCTCGCGCGGGTCGCGCCGGTGCTCGATCAGGATGGCGCCGTGGTCCTCGAGTTCCCCGAGGGCGACGTGCATCGGGAAGGGGTCGAGCAGAGTCGAGCTGTGGTGGAGGACGCGCTCTCCCAGGTGTCGGGAGCCCTCACGCGCCTGGTGGTCCGGACCGCCACCCTCCCACGGAGTGGTGGTGAGCCAGGGGCAGGATCGGGCCGCCCGGACGCCACCGAGCCCAGGCGGCTCGATCGCCAGGGCGATCGGGAAGAGCGGCTGCGGGTGTACCGGGCTAAAGACCCGGCGCTCGACGCCGCGGTGGATGCCTTCGATCTCGAACTCTCCGAGTAACTTGCGGCTTCCCATGGGATTACGATAGCTTCCTTGCAGGCGGCTCCGGTTTGCCACAACCGGGCCGCTATTGCGCATGCCAGACTTCTCACAGCTGCTCCAACTCGGCCAGCAGGTTCAGGGTCGGCTGACTCAGATGCAGACGACGCTGGCCCAAACTGCGCTTACCGGGTCCGCCGGCGGCGGGATGGTGCAGGCCACCGCCGACGGTCGCGGCCAAATCCGCAGCATCCGGATCGACCCCTCGCTGCTCGGCACCGCCGACGCTGAAATGCTGGAGGATCTGGTGCTGGCCGCCGTGTCGGATGCGCAGCGTCGAGCTGAGGAGCTGTACCGCGAGGAGCTGCGGAAAGCCACCGGGGGGCTGCCGCTCCCGTTCCAGCTGCCGTTGTAACCGGTGTCGGTACACGACGAGGTGACCACCGAGCTCGCGCGTCTTCCGGGGATCGGTCGGAAGACGGAAACGCGGCTCACCTACTTCATGCTGCGCCAGCCGAAAGGGTCCATTGAGCGCCTGGCGGCCGCGCTGCATGCCCTGGGCACGCGAGTTGCCCCGTGCTCGGTGTGCGGGGCCTGGAGCGAGCCGAACCCGTGCGAGATTTGCTCCGACCCCAGGCGGGACCGGGCGACGGTGTGCGTCGTGGAGGAAGCGTCGGACATCGGGGCGGTGGAGCGGGCGGGCGAATACCGCGGGGTCTATCACGTGCTCGGGGGCCACCTGTCGCCGCTGGATGGCGTGGGCCCGGATGACCTCCGGATCAGCGAGCTGAGGGCCCGGGTCATGAACGGTTCCGGCGTGCGCGAGGTGATCCTCGCGACCAATCCGTCCATGGAGGGTGAAGTGACGGCCACCTACCTTCGCGGCGTGCTGGATCCCGTTGGCGTGCGGGTCACCCGTATCGCGCTCGGGCTGCCGGTGGGTGGGGATCTGGAGTACGCCGATGGGCTTACCATCGCGCGGGCGCTGGCGGCGCGTCGCGAGATGGGGCAGTAGTGGGACCGCGGGCCAAGGCCGCGCTGGTGGGTCTCGGCATCGGGGCCGCGCTGGGACTCATGCTCGCGCAGTATTCCATGGATCGGCATCGCGAGGCGCTGTTCAGCCCACAGCCCTTGCGCCGGCTGTCCGCCCTGGGCTATCTCACCGGCCACCCGAGCGTCGAGACGGTCCGATTGCTCCGGGATTACCTGTCATGGGAACGGCATCCGATGCTGCGCCGGCGGGCGGAGCGCATGGTTCGGCGGATGGAAGCGCAACTCGGCTGACTCGAGGAGGCGATGGCGGAAACCAGTGCCAGCACGTGGTCGCTCGGTGAAGAGGACTACCGCAAGATTCTCGGGCACCTGACCACGCTGCTCAAGGAATCGAACGCGCGCTGCGCCTTGCTGGTGGACCGGGCGGGCCAGTTGCTTGCCAACGCCGGCGAGCAGCTCTCGTTCGATCCTACGGCGTTCGCGTCCCTCACCGCCGCGGACTTCTCGGCCAACGACCAGCTCGCCAAGATGATCGGCGAGCCGGAGTTTGCCTCCCTGTTCCATCAGGGCGAAAAGGAATCCATGTATCTCGCCGACGTGGCGCGGCGCGTGATTCTCGTAGTGCTGTTCGATCAGCGCACCACCGTCGGGATGGTGCGGCTGCGCGTGAAGCAATCGGTGCAGGACCTGGGAAAGGTGTTCGACGACATGTTCGGCCGACTCGCCGCGGGCGGGGCAGCGCCGCGGGGTGGCGTGCTGGAAGGTGCGGAGGATGAGATCGACAAGCTGTTCGGCAGCTGATCGCGGGAGCGCCTGGCCATGTCAATGATCAACTACGCGTCCCGCGAGATCAACTGCAAGCTGGTGTACTACGGGCCGGGCCTGGGCGGCAAGACGACCAATCTCGAGCACGTCTATCAAAAGGTGGCGCCGGACACCCGGGGCAAGATGGTGTCACTGGCCACCGAGACCGAGCGCACGCTGTTCTTCGACTTCCTGCCGGTGGATCTCGGGACCATCCGAGGATTCAAGACGCGCTTTCACCTCTACACCGTGCCGGGGCAAGTGTACTACAACGCCTCGCGCAAGCTGATCCTGAAGGGCGTGGACGGCGTGGTGTTCGTGGCGGATAGTCAGATCGAGCGCATGGAAGCGAACATCGAGTCCATGCAGAACCTCTACGACAACATGGCGCAGTACGGGTACGACCTTACCAAGATTCCGTTCATCATCCAGTACAACAAACGCGACCTGCCCAACGCGGC
>CAZVKD010000345.1:0-2959 GCA_964627675.1 uncultured Gemmatimonadaceae bacterium | reverse complement strand
ATTCGCCATGGGCTCCTCCACCGAGCATTCGGCGTACGGCCGGACCCTGCACCCCGAGCGTCCGGAGCTGGTGTGCGGCGGCTCCTCCGGCGGATCCGCGGCGCTGGTCGCGGCCGGCGCCGTGGATGCCGCGTTGGGATCGGAGACCGGGGGGTCCGTCCGCCAGCCCGCGGCGTTCTGCGGCGTGGTCGGCGTGAAACCCACCTACGGGCGAGTCTCACGCTACGGCCTCGTGGCATTCGGCAGTTCGCTGGATCAAATCGGCGTGGTGGCCCGCTCGGTGAACATGGCGGCAAGAGTGCTCGGCGCGATCTCCGGCCGGGACCCCAACGACGCCACCTGCGCCGATCGCGAGCCGTTCCATCCGCCCGAGTTCCCTCAGGACTTGTCCGGATTCACGGTCGGCGTGCCGGCCGAGTATTTCCCTCGCGACCTCGATCCCGGCATTGGCGCGGGGTGCGAGCAAGCCAAACGGGCGCTGCGCGAGGCCGGCGCCGCGATTCGCGAGATCTCGCTGCCCAACACGCGGCTCGCCATCCCGGCCTATTACATCATCGCCCCCGCCGAGGCCAGCTCCAACCTCGCCCGCTACGACGGCGCGCGCTACGGCCTCCGGGTGGCGCCTCGGGACGGAGATGTCCACGAGATGTTCCGCGCCACGCGCGGCGCCGGATTCGGCCCGGAAGTGCGTCGCCGAATCATCGTGGGAACCTACGTGCTCTCGGCGGGCTACTACGACGCCTACTATCGAAAGGCGTGCCTGGCCCGCGCGCTCATCGCCCAGGACTTCGCCCGCGCCTTCCAGGCCGGCGTGGATCTGATCCTGACCCCGACGACCCCCACCACCGCCTTCCGCGCCGGGGAAAAGCTGGACGACCCGGTGGCCATGTACCTGGCGGACGTGTTCGTGTGCCCGGCGAATCTGGCCTGGCTCTGCGCCATGTCCGTGCCCGTCGGAAGGTCCAACGGGCTCCCGGTCGGCGCGCAGCTCATTGGACCGCAGTTCGCCGAGGCCCGGATGTGCCAGGCGGCGGCCGTGATCGAACGGGCGGTGGATGCCAGCGCGGAGGTCCGGTGAGCTGGGAAACCGTCATCGGGCTCGAGGTGCACGTGCAACTGAAGACGCGCTCCAAGATGTTCTGCGCCTGCTCCACGGCGTTCGGCGATCCACCCAACACCAACGTCTGCCCGGTATGCCTCGGCCTCCCCGGCGCCCTGCCGCGACCCAACCAGGGAGCCGTGAGGCTCGCGGTGCGAGCCGCGCTGGCATTGGGATGCACCGTGCACCGCATCAGCATGTTCGCCCGCAAGAACTACTTTTATCCTGACCTGCCCAAGGGATATCAGATCTCGCAGTTCGAGCAGCCGCTGGCCACGGGGGGGCGGGTCAGCATCGGGGAGAAATCCATCGGCCTCACCAGGCTTCACCTGGAAGAAGACGCCGGCAAGTCGCTGCACGACCGGTTCCCCCAGGCCACCGCCGTGGACTTCAACCGGTGTGGCGTTCCGTTGATCGAGATCGTCACCCAGCCGGACCTGCGTTCCCCCGACGAGGCGCGGCGCTACCTCCTGGCCTTGAAGCAAATCCTGGAGTACCTCGAGGTCTCCGACTGCAACATGGAGGAGGGAAGCCTCCGGGTGGACGCCAATCTTTCGGTGCGCCGCCCGGGGGCGCCGTTGGGCACCAAGCAGGAAGTCAAGAACATGAACTCCTTCGCCGCCGTGGAACGGGCCCTGGGCAAGTTGCGAGACCAGCAGATCGCCACGCTCGAAGCCGGCGAGAAGGTCTCGCTCACGACCTATACGGCCCGCAGCGGAGACCTCGCGCCCATGCGCGTGAAGGAAGAGAGTCACGACTACCGCTACTTCCCGGACCCGGACCTGCCGCCCCTGGATCTGGCCTGGTACGACATTGACCCCGACGTCGAACGAGCCAGGTTGCCGGAACTCCCCGCCGCTAAGGCCGCGCGCTTCGTCACGACCTACGGCCTGCCGCCCTATGACGCGGGTGTATTGAGTGCCACGCGCGCCATCGCCGACTACTTCGAGGAATGGGTGGCGCACGGCGCCGACCCCAAGACAGCGGCCAACTGGGTGATGGGCCAGGCCCTCTCGGACTACAACGAGCACGGGAGGTTTCGGGTCGGGGCCAAGCGCGGCGTCGCCCTCATGATGCTGGTCGAGCAGGGAGTCGTCAGTCTGCAAGCCGCCAAGCAGGTGTTTACCGCGATCGCGTCTTCCGACGAGGAACCTCAGGTTGCGATCGAGCGACTCGGCCTCGTCCAGGTCGGCGACCAGGATCAGCTGGCGTCCTGGATTGACGCGGTGCTTCAGGCCCACCCCGACGAACTGCGCCGCTACCGCAGCGGAGAAGGAAAGCTGCTCGCATTCTTCACGGGGCAGGTGATGAAGGCGTCTCGGGGGAAAGCCGATCCCAAAGCCGCTCAAGAACTGCTGCGCCGGACCCTCGATCCCAGGTGAACCCCCGGCCACCGGGCGCCGCCCGGCGAGCTGATCACGGGCTCCCGGACGCCCCGGCTTTCCCCCCGTTTCGCGCCCACGGCCTCAGCGCCCCGGATGTCTGCCAGTAGGGCACCGGGTGGTCCGGTAACGAGAAGTGTTCATCCGCCACGGCCGTAAGCCGTCCCAAGTCGAACGGGATACGGCTGCGCAGGACGTCAATCCGCATGCGTTGGGCGAGCCGCAGCGACGCCTCCCCCGAGGGATCGAGCCGCCGCGCCGTTCCGTCGCGGCACGCCAACATTTCCATGATCAGTTGGAACGAAACGGCCATGTGCCCTTCCACCTGCTCGTCGGCCAGGTCCCAGCGGCTCGCCTCGGCGACCGCCCGGAAGGCCTTCTGCCAGCTCTGCGTCTCCGCCAGTCCCACCATCCCGCGAAACAGCCGCCGCCCCGTGCGGACCGAGAAGATGGTGGGCGACAGAATGGCATCGAGGTG
>CAZVKD010000344.1:0-2965 GCA_964627675.1 uncultured Gemmatimonadaceae bacterium | reverse complement strand
ACCGCGATCAAGGTCGGGGCAATACTGGTGATGAGCGGGGTGCTGCTCGCCGGTGGTCGGGGATGGGGGGCGCCGGGCGCTGCCGTGTGGCCCGAGTCGTTCGACCTTGCCATCCTCTCCGGTGCCGGACTGGCCATGATCGGGGTGCTCTGGGCGTATGAAGGGTGGCAGTACGTGACGTTCTCCGCGGGCGAGGCGCTCGAGCCCCAGCGCACTTTTCCTCGGGCCATCGTCTACGGGACGGCGGGCCTGATCGGCGTCTACCTGTTGGCGGTGGTCGCCTACGTGGCGGCGCTCGGCCCCGCGGGTGCGGCGGCGAGCGAGCGCGTGGCGGCCGACGCGGTGGGAACCGTCGTGGGGCCCGGCGCGGCGAAGTTGATTGCCGTGGCGATTCTGGTCTCGATGTTCAGCGCGGCGAATGGCATCGCGCTCACCGCGCCGCGGGTGTACTTCGCCATGGCGCGCGATGGGCTCTTCTTCCGTCGCCTGGCCGAGGTGCATCCTGCCTTCGGCACGCCGGCCGTGGCGGTCTTCTGGAGCAGCCTGTGGGCCGCAGTGCTGGCGCTGTCGGGAACGTTCGAACAGTTGCTGACCTACGTGGTCTTTGCGGGATGGGTGTTCTACGGACTCGGGGCCGTGGCCGTCTTCGTCTACCGGCGCAAGCAGCCGGACCTGCCCCGGCCGTTCAAGGTTCCCGGGTATCCCGTGACCCCGGTGCTGTTCGTACTCTCGGCCCTCGCGATCGTGGTGAATACGATCGTGGCGCAACCCACCCAGGGGCTGCTCGGGGTGCTGGTGGTCATGACGGGAGTGCCGGCGTACCTGGTGTGGCGGGGACGGAGAGCCGCTCAGGGGTGAGCGACAGGGAGTCGGCGTGGCGGGCTCTTACCCCTTGCCGCTCCGCAGTTCCCTCGCCGCCACCCGCGCCGTTTCTGCCAGTACCGCCGCGCCGACGAAAACGGCCTCGTCGGCGGCGTAGAACTTGGGGGAGTGGGCCGGAATGACCGGTCCGTTCGGCTCCCGGGCGCCGATTCTGAGGAAACACCCCGGGATCTTCTCCAGGTACCAGGCGAAGTCTTCTCCAGCGAGATTCACGATTCCGAGCGGAACCAGCGAGCCTGCGCCGAGCAGCGTGCGGACTGCCGTGCGTGCCCAGACAGTGGGCGTTTCGGGATTGACCACGGGCGGCGGCCCCCGCTCGATGGCGACGCGGACGTCCAACCCGTGGGCCGCTGCGACACCGGCGGCGATACGCTCCACTTCACGATGCAATAGCGCGCGCGTTGCCGGATCCGTGGCGCGCAGCGTTCCGGTCAGCGTGACCACGCCCGGGATCACGTTGGACGCCGTGCCGCCGTGCACGCTGCCCAGACTGACCACGGCCGGCGTGGTGGGATTCAGGCGACGCGACACGATCGTCTGCAGCGCGGTGATCAGCGCACCCGCGGCGACGATGGGGTCCCGGGCCTCGTGTGGTCGCGCGCCATGTGCGCCGCTTCCGATCAGCTCGAGTTCGAAACTATCCGCGGCGGCGGCGAGCGGCCCCGCGTCCGCCACGACCTGCCCGACCGCGAACCGGCGGTCCACGTGCCCGCCGAAAACGGCGCTCACGCCATCCAGGGCCCCGCCCTCGATCATCGCGAGCGCGCCGCGGCCGGTCTCCTCGGCGGGCTGCAACAGAATCACCACGTCGCCTATCGCCGGACGCTGGGTGAGCAGGACCGCCGCGCCCACCACCCACGTCGCGTGGACATCGTGCCCGCATGCGTGCATCACGCCCGGATGTTGGGAGCTGAACGGGAGGCCGGTGTCCTCCTGGATTGGCAGGGCGTCAATGTCACCCCGCAGCGCCACGGCGGGTGCCGAGGGATCCGTGCCCGCGATGCGGGCCACCACGCCCGTGCCCGCCACGCGGGTCAACGCCTTGGGGCGAAGCAGCGCGAGCGCCCGTTCCAGCCGCTCGGCCGTACGGTGTTCGGCGGACGACAACTCCGGGTATCGGTGCAGGTCGCGTCGCAACTCGAGGAGCGAGCGTTGCTCGTCGGCGCCGAACAGGTCGGCCAGGGGGGCCCTGCGGACGTCTCCCATGCCGCCTATGCCGCCAGTATCTCTTGCCTCACCGTCAGCCTTTCAACCCTCCCCACGTCCACGTCCACGCCGATCCCCGGCCGATGCACCGGCACGGGCATCATGCCATTGGCATCCATCGTCCACTCGGGCGTGACGATGTCGCGCTCCCAGTACCGCGCGCTCGGGCTCAGGTCGCCGGGGATGACGAAGTTGGGCAGGGACGCGAGCGCCACGTTGTAGGCCCGGCCAATCCCGCTTTCCAGCATCCCACCGCACCAGACCGGAATCCCGTGACGCGCGCAGAGGTCGTGAATGGCCCGAGACTCGGCGAGGCCGCCGACGCGACCGGGCTTGATATTCACGATGCGACCGCTGTGGAGCGTGATCATGTCTTCGGCGCGCTCCACGCTCGTGATGGATTCGTCGAGACAGATGGGCGTGTGCATCCGTTTCTGCAGCTCGGCGTGCCGCAGCAGGTCGTCCCACGCCAGCGGTTGCTCGATCATCAGGAGCCCGAACGCGTCGAGCAGCGCCAGGTGCTCCGCGTCGCCCAGGGTGTAGGCGTTGTTCGCGTCGGCCATGAGCGGCGCCTGCTCGCCGAGGGCCTCCCGCACCGCTCGCACGAACGCCAGGTCCGCACCCGGCTTGATCTTGAGTTTGATCTTCCGGTACCCCTGCTCGAAGGCGGCTTTCGCGCGGTCCACCAGGTCGGCCGGGCGCGACTGAATGCCGAGCGAGATGCCAACCGGGATCCGATCCTTCACGCCCCCGAGCAATCGCGCGAGGCTAGTGTTCGCTCGCGCGGCCGCGAGGGCCCACGCCCCCATCTCCACGGCCGCCTTGGCCATGCGGTGGCCGCGGAAATCCTGCTCCAGCGTCGCGAGCACCTGATCCG
>CAZVKD010000343.1:0-2983 GCA_964627675.1 uncultured Gemmatimonadaceae bacterium | reverse complement strand
CGCCCGCGCTTCGCCCGCCGCCAGCCACCGCTCCAGCGGCGGTGGCGGCGGCGCCTCCGGCGGGAGGGCAATCGCCCCACCGGGCCCGCGCCGTCGCCGCACGATCCACCAGCCCGCGGAACCGGACAGGACGAGGCCGAGCAGCATGACGAGCGGCAGGAGCCGCCGCTCGCCACGCGGCAGGGGCCCGAGCGACGGGCGAGGCGGCGGGAGCGTGTCTCCCGGCGGCAGCACCGACCGGACGGTGACCCACGCCGTATCTCCCGCCACCGTCTCCGAGACCCCGCCGCTCGCCAGCAGCTCCACGTCCGGCATGACCAGCCCATGGGAGCCCGGCGCAAAGAACGCCACGCGGTAGCTCACGATCGTTCCGCCCCGCGCGGGCTCAACGGAGGGGTCGGTGAGCGGCTCCACCACCGGCGTCCCGGCGATCGGCCGCGCTCTGGCAACCGTCGCCCCGGCGAACGCGCGCCACAGCACGACCGTGTCGCCCACCGATGGCGCGGGCGGGGTCACGCTCCACGGCGCCGCTGCTTGCGCGGCGAGCACCAGCGCCGCGACCGCGCTCATCGGCTCAGCCGCCTCGCGCGGCGGGCGAACGCCTGATGCAGTTCCTGCGCGTAGGGACGGTCGGTCCGCAAGGCGATGTGATCCACCTGGGCCTGCGCCAGCGCCCGCGCCCGCCGGAGCCGGGCCTGCTCGGCGGTAATGCGGATCCGCGTGCGGGTCGCGGCGTGCGACGTATCCACCAGTACCCGGCCCCCCGTCTCGGCGTCCTCCAGCTCGATCCACCCGACATCCGGCAGCTCGATCTCCCGCGCATCGTCCACGGTGATGGCCACGGCCTCGTGCCGGCGGGACAGGCGCAGCAGCGGCTGTTCCCACTCGCTCGCGCGGAAATCCGAAATCACCACGATGATGGAGCGGTGGCGGAGCAGCCGGGCGCCGTAGGTCAGAGCGGCGCCGATGTTGGTTCGTCGCCGCTCCGGCTGGAACGCTAGGAGGTCGCGAATCACCCGCAGGGCGTGCCGGCGACCCTTGGCCGGCCGCACCACGTGATCAATGCCATCGGAAAAGATGAGCGCGCCGACGCGATCGTTCTGCCGAGCCGCGGCGAGCGCCAGCACGGCCGCGACTTCGACCGCGAGGTGGGCTTTGGCGGTGGGATCGCCGAACTCCACCGAGCCCGACCGGTCCACCACCAACAAGAGCGTGAGCTCCCGCTCCTCCATGAACGTCTTGACGAAGGGAGAGCCCATGCGCGCCGAGACGTTCCAGTCGATCGCGCGGTAGTCGTCGCCCTGCTGGTAGGCGCGGACCTCGGCGAACTCGATCCCGTGCCCGCGGAACACCGACCGGTACTCGCCCGAGAACAGCGACGCGACCAGCCGGCGCGTGCGCAGCTCGATCCGCTTGACGTGCCGCAGGACGTCGCCGCTCGGGAGCCCCGCGGTCACGGCACGGCCACGGCCCCCAGCACCCGCTGGATGATGTCGTCCGACGTCAGGTCCTCCGCCTCCGCCTCGAAGGTCAGCAGCACGCGATGCCGCAACACCTCGGGGGCGAGCGCCTTGACGTCTTCGGGCACCACGTAGGCCCGTCCTCGCATGAACGCGTGCGCCCGGGCGGCCTGCGCCAGGTAGATCGACGCCCGGGGACTGGCGCCGAACGCGATCAAGGGCTTCACCTCGCCGAGCCCCACGGCTTGCGGCTCGCGAGTGGCACGCACCACGTCCACGATGTAGTCCACGATCTTCTGGTCCATGTACAGATCGGCGATCGCCGCTCGCAGCGCCAGGATCTCCTCCGGATCCGCGACGGCCTCCACCTCCGGTAAGCGTCCGCTCGCCATGCGCCAGAGGATCTCCTTCTCCTCGTCGCGCGAGGGATAGCCGACCCGCACCTTGAGCATGAACCGGTCGAGCTGCGCCTCGGGCAGCGGATACGTGCCCTCGTGCTCGATCGGGTTCTGCGTGGCGAGCACCAGGAACGGCTCCTCCAGCACGTGCGTCTCGCCGCCGATCGTGACCTGCTTTTCCTGCATCGCCTCGAGCAGGGCCGCCTGCACTTTGGCCGGGGCTCGGTTCACTTCGTCCGCCAGGATGATGTTGGCGAATAACGGCCCCCGCTTGGGATGGAACTGCCCGGTGCGTTGATCGAACACCAGCGTCCCAATGATGTCGGCGGGGAGCAAATCCGGCGTGAACTGAATGCGGGAGAAGCTGGTCCTGATCGTCTCGGCGAGCGTGCGCACCGCCAGGGTCTTGGCCAGACCGGGCACACCCTCGAGCAGGATGTGGCCGCCGGACAGCAACCCCACCAGGAGCCGCTCGATCATGTCGTCCTGCCCCACGACACGCTTGCTCACTTCCCGCACGATCGCCGCCGTGACCGGCGTCTTGGTTGCTCCGGAGGTCCGAGTGGCCATGGAATCCTTTGTCGGGAAAAGCGTGATTCGCCGCCCGTTATCCGTTGTCCGCCGGCCCGACCAGCCTCGGATGGCGGGCCGCGGAATACGTCTCATCGCTTGATCCGGCTGCCCCCATCCTCGTACTTGAAGATCCACGCCGCGAAGGCCGAGGGCGAGATCGCGTCCCCGGGCTCGATGGCGTCCCAATCGAACGCGCTCCCCGAGCCGTTCCCCCGCGCTCCGGCCTGCTCCACTATGCGCCGCGCTCGCTCGATCCATACCGTCGCGTTCGATATCCGCAGGTCCACCCAGCCCCGCGGGATCACCTGCTCGGGGTCCCCGGCCGGCGGCACCACCATGAACTCTCCGCGGTAGACCTTGTTCCCTTCGACCACGATCGGCAGGCCAATCGAGAGGATGGTGGATCGCAGATCTTGATCTCGCGCGATCAGTTCGGCGGCCTGCGCGGCCAGCCGGTTCGGCTCGCTCGCGGCGAGCCCCGCCACCGTGTAGACCACGACGGACCAAACCCGCGCCTCGTACAGGATTTTCTACAGCCGCGGCGGGCCCAGC